>DATCDR010000183.1:0-21006 GCA_036510575.1 Acidimicrobiales bacterium
AACCGACCGGCGGGATCTCGACAAAGTCCGTACGCGCCAAGGCGGACGCGGGGTTGATCGGCCGAGGCGGGCACGCGTCAATCATGCCCGAGCAAGGTTTGCCGCGGGTTGATTCGGCGCGGCGTCGCAGCACCGGTTGGCCGCACGATCTGCCGCCTAAGGACGCCACTAAAGGATTGGCGATCGGCATTACGACCCGGTCTGACGGTGTCGTCGTCGGTGAGGCCGAAGAACTCCTCCGGGCTCTGTACCAGGCCGAGGTCTCGACGGGGCGTGCCGCCGACGCACTCCTCAAACCACACCCGCTGCATCCACGTGACGTGCTTGAGCAGTGAGCAACGTCGTCGCGGACGAGACGAGGCGGCGACGGGCCTGCCCTTCGGTGAGGCCCTCGAGGGTCGCTTCGAGGGCGCTGCGGTACTCCTCCACGAACGCTTCGAGCTGGGTGCGTTCGTCATCGAGCAACACTTCGAACGAACCCATCAGCGTCTCCCATCACGTCGCTGGCCGAGGACGCCGCAGCCGACGCGAGGCGCGGCCGACGGCGACGTTGACGATCCTGGTGTCAGACCTCTTGCTGCACAAGTCGGCGCAGGCTGATCAGTGCGCAGCTCGAGGTGAGTAGGACGGCGCAGTCGTAATCCTCGGCCTTGTTGGTTACGCCCGACCCATTGTTCGCTGTTGCACCTCGGTTGTCGGACCACCGAGGCAGCCGGGTACTTTCGCCAGCCATCCCAATGTGCGGTACGCCCCGACAAATTGAGCATCAGCCGAACTGCTCCGCGTCTTTCGCGGAGTGTGGCGGGAGCCTTGCGACACTCTGGTTGCGAACTGGCCGAGATAGGGCCAGCAACTCGACTCGTGGGCCCGGATCCAAGGCGTCGAACGGTTGACCGGAACCCACTAGCTGATCCAGGTGGATCACTTCATGGGGACCCGGTCACGGTATCGGACGCATGTTCGCATTTGAAGATGCAAACACCTACTTCTGCAGAAGGGAGCCACCACTTGCATAAGAGTCGTCCGTCAAGTCGGCCTCAGGCGGGGCTAATCGTGAGCGGCAACCTCTTGTAGGCGCAGACGTCGCCGAAGTTGCCGTAGTTCCAGACCTCGAAGTAAAACTGCGACGAACCTGCCGTCGTAGGTGTTCCCGAGATTATTCCTGTGGCGGAATTCAATGTGAGTCCGTAAGACGCAAGCTCGTTTACTGCTGTTTGTTGCCAAGACGGCTGAACGCACCCGACCTCAGCCAGGGTTGCCGAGTATGGGACACCCACCATCGCTGTCGGCAAAGACTCGTTCGTAATTCTCGGCTGCGAAGTGTTGATCGATGTCGGAACCGTCGCGGTCGTCGTGGTCGTAGTCGATGTAGCTGCGCTCGGAGCAACGGTTGTACTCGTCGCCGTTGCTGATGTAGGTGGATTTATCGGGTACGCGACTATGGCCCCGCCAATAGTGGCAATTATCTTTCGCACCAGCGTCGAGGCCTCAGGACCAGCGGTCACGTTTACTTCGAAATCCGACTTTGGGTCCCCAACGATGGTGTCGTGATCACCAGTTGTTCCCGCCGAGGCGTCTCGAAGAGCTCGGCGAGAAGTGTCCCGGGGATTGTCATAGGTGAAGATGCCGATTGAATAGTTCTCTGATGGCGTATCGGCGAAGCAGTAGCCGTCACCCGTCAGCGTGCCCCCGGGCGGCCCGGATGTGTAGCCGCTGCAAACACCAGCCGTAACTAGCTCACCGCCGAGTGTCGCCGCGCTTGGCGGTGGCGGCGCTAATACCGGAGTCGTCGTGGTGGTCGGGGCAACGGTCGTGCTCGTGGCCTGTTGAGGTGCACTAGTTGCGCTGGTAACGGGTGGAACCGCTCCGACCGAGCCCGCCTTTGCGCTACCCGAGAGGGGCGCCTTGCCGCTGTTGACCAGCACGAGCGCGACGGTTGCTCCGGTAAGAACCAACAGAACCATCGACGCCAACAAGCGCACGCGTCGATCAGCCCGTTTAGAGCTTTCAGAATCCATCTCAGCGTCCAACGACATCGCCAAAGCGGGCTCGGTCTCGCGGAGTGTGGTCATAACCGCAATGCCAGGTGCCTCGCGTTGACCATTTACGTTTGGAGACTCGTCTGGATCCTCGATACGAGCGGCAGGCCCCGTGCCAACAACGACAGAGGTCCCGCACGATGGACAGACCTTGCCATCGTCCTCCAACGTTGATCCGCACTGGTCGCAGAACCGCATCACTCCGCCGTTCTTACTCGTCGCAATGGACGACTCTCGTGTCGGTTACGGCAAGAATTAATGAGCGTCCACCTTCACACGACAGAGCCACATTCGGGACCGAACTTGGCCTCGTTTCGGACCACAGGGCCGCTGAACAACTAGTAACGGATCGCCGGGCGATGCAAGCCATTCGCCGCTCACGCGACGATGTAATGAGCAACGACGACAGCAATCGAACACCAGCCCCAGTTCCCAGGCCCCAGCCCCGGTTTCCAGCCCCTTGGAGACACGTCCGCCGCGATTGACGGCGTAGTGGTGTCAGGGGCTTTGGCGCTCAACGCCGAAACCATACTCGCGCCGGCGAGACACGCACCTAATTCCCGGTCCCTAGAAACCTGACGACAGCCGCGCCCGGTTGTCGCGGAGGCGACGGCGAGTGGCGGATCGCAAGATGCGCCGAGCTTGGATTGGACCGAGACGAATCTGGCCGCTGAACTGTCCCCACATGCCTGCGAAATACAGGCCCAGCGCGGCGAGATGTTTCGGAGCCCCGTGGTGGGCGAAAGGCACACCATCTGAACGAAGCACCCCCAAATGGCCGACGAGCGGCTCGAGACCGCGCCGGTATCCGGTCGCGCAGATGACCAATTGGGCCGAAGACGGCTTCCATCTACGAGTACGACCTCAGAGCCTTCGAGTCGCTCCACCTCGGCGACTATCTGGGTCCGACCCTTCTTCAGCGCATCGATGAAGCCGTCGTCGATGGCGGGATTGCGGAGACGCCGGTGGAAGTTGGCGTACACGCCCTCGCGACTCCTTGGGAGGCCGAGGTGAGCGAGGTCTCCGAACAACAGCCGCTGAACGATGGTGAACTCGATGTCGGCAAGTCGATTCGGCAGGTGGTCAGCCCCGAAGACGAGCAACGGCTGGCCCGGAATGCCAAGAAGGTCACGTTTAGCGAGGTTCGGCGGGGTACGCATCGACATGGCGACGTGCGCGCCCGCCGCGATCAGATGCCCGGCGATGTCGATTCCCGAATTACCGGCGCCGACGACGAGAACCTCGCGGTCCGAGTAGGCCCGCGCGCTCCGAACCTCTGATGAGTGGATCAGCTCCGCGGCGAAGAAGGTGCGCCCTGGCCAGTCGGGGAAGACGGGAACAGCGTCCCAGCCGGTGGCGATCACCAGGGTCCTGGCGAGGAGCGTCCCGGTCGAGGTGGTCAACCGCCACAGATCGCCCGCCTGATCGACCCGAATCAACTTCGTGTCAAAGCGGATGCGGAGCCGGTGATGTGGGGTGTACTCCTCGAGATATCGCACGAAGTCGTCCCGGGTCGGATAGCGCCCGAAGCTTCGCGGCATGCGGAGTCCCTGCAGGTTCGGCATGACGCGCCAAGAGTTCAGCCGAAGTTCCTCGTATCTCGGCCGCCAGCGCGCGCCTACGGCATCGGCGCTCTCAAGAACGACGGTTTCGAAGCTGCTGCTCTGGAGGGCCGCAGCAGCGGAGAGCCCCGTGGGGCCTGCACCAACCACGATCGCTTCGTGTTGTTCTCCATCGCAGTTTGCTGAAGCGTTTGGGTGCACGGCCACAAATGTCGCTCACACCACGTGATCAGGCCATCGGGGTAGCACCACCACAAGAGGGCGCGCAGCCACCATCATCTGGAAGAGATCTCCCCGCAGCGACCGCCGTTGCACCGCCCAAGGGGAGTTGCGCCGAGCCGCCCGCGTGGCTCCAGGCAGTCTTCTAATCTTCAGCTATGAGCAGCTTCGATCGCAACGGCGTATCTATTCATTACGAGGAGCACGGAAGTGGCTTCCCGTTGTTGCTGCTCGCACCTGGCGGGCTCGACTCGACCATTGATTTCTGGCCACGTGCCGCTCTCAACCCGCTTGAGGCATATGCCGACGATTTCCACCTGATCGCCATGGATCAGAGAAACGCCGGCACTTCTACAGGACCGTTCGAGAGAGCCGATCCTTGGGGCGCTTTCGTCGGCGACCAGCTTGCTCTCATGGACCATCTCGGCATCGATCGCTTCTCCGTGATGGGCTGTTGTATTGGATGTTCGTACGCGCTGAAGATGTCCGAGCTGGCGCCGGAACGGCTCGTGGCGGCCGTGCTGGAGCAGCCGATCGGCGTCACGGACGAAAATCGCGACACGTGGCTGACGAATCGACGGGCCTGGGTGTCCAAGCTCGTGTCGAATCGCCCGGACCTCGACGAGGAGACCGGCGAAGCCTTCGGCGCGGCGATGTGGACCGGCGGAGAGTTCGTAGTCAGCGTCTCGCGCACATTCGTCGAGTCATGCCCGACGCCGCTCATGGTGCTCCCAGGCGTGGACATGATGCATCCCTACGACATCGGCCTCGAGGTAGGGGCCATCGCACCAGATGCCGTCACGATCGACCCATGGAAGGACCCGCCGGCGGCGCTCACAACTGCGACCAACGAGGTCAGGCAGTTCCTTCTGGATCATTCCTGACCTGCGTCACCGCTGATCTCCGCGCAGCAGTTCCCCCAGTGCTGCAACCGCACCTTCGTTCGTGCGGTCTCTCCTGATCGAGCGGCGCTAGCTCCACGAAGAGGTGGCAGCAACGGGGCTTTACCTGCCAAATAGCTGCGCGTGTCATCCCGACGTCACGAGGATCAATGCGGCGACCCCTGCCGATGCAACGACACCCCCGTTCGGGCGCTTCAGGTCACATATCCGCCCTGGAACAGGGCTTATTGAACGATCGGATCTGAGCGACCTAGGCTTCGCGTCTCGCCGATGTTCGGCGGATTTGGGGCATGCAGGTGTGGGGCAGCGAGGCCCCGTAAAGCAGGAGTGACCTAGTGCCGTTCGCTTACGACTTCGACTTCGCCCACGACCAACCCCCGCGACAGCTTCGGTCGCTGCTTGGTGGCAAGGGCGCGAACCTCGCCGAGATGACGGCGGTCCTCAACCTTCCCGTTCCGCACGGCTTCACGATTTCGACCGACGCCTGTCGAGCGTACATGCGAGATGGCTGGCCAGATGGGCTGAGCGAGGAGGTCGCGTCGCATCTCGAGTTGCTCGAGGAGCGGATGGGGCGGCGGCTCGGAGACCCTGTTGACCCGCTGTTGGTGTCGGTTCGCTCCGGAGCGGAGATCTCGATGCCCGGAATGATGGACACCGTGCTCAACCTCGGACTGAACGACTCCTCCGTCGAGGGCCTTGCCAAACAGACCGGCGATGAGCGATTCGCTCTGGACTCGTACCGACGCTTCATCCAGATGTACGCCCGCATCGTCCTCGAACTTCCAGGAGACGGATTCGACGAAGCACTCGCGAACGCCCGGGGCCGAAGTGGAGTGCTCACGGACGCCGAGATCCCGCCCGCTGAGCTGCACGAGCTGATCGATGCCCACAAGGCGATCGTCGAGGCAGGAATCGGTCGACCCTTCCCGAGCGATCCGATGGACCAGCTGCGTGGCGCGATCGAAGCGGTGTTCTCCTCTTGGAACAGCCCGCGCGCGAACACCTACCGGGTACGAGAGCGGATCTCACACGACCTCGGCACCGCGGTCAACGTCCAGGCGATGGTGTTCGGAAATCGCGACGAGAACTCCGGGACCGGGGTCGGCTTCACCCGCGACCCCTCGACGGGAGAGAACACCCCATATGGCGACTTTCTGGTCAACGCGCAAGGCGAAGACGTCGTTGCAGGAATCCGAGCTACCGAGCCGCTTCGCGCACTCGGTACCAGGATGCCAAAGATCTACGAGGAGCTGCTCTCGATCTTCGCAGGGCTAGAAAAGCACTTTCGCGACATGTGCGACACCGAGTTCACCATCGAGCAGGGCAAGCTCTGGATGCTCCAAACGCGGACTGGCAAACGGACCGGGAGCGCGGCGCTCCGCATGGCGGTCGAGATGACCGAGGATCCGGTCATAGCCCTCACCCGGGAAGAGGCGGTGAATCGGGTCTCGGAGGAGCACGTCGACAGCGTCTTGCACCCGCAGTTCGCCGGCGACGAGGTGACGGTGTGGACCAGGGGTCTCGGCGCGTCGCCAGGTGCTGCGGTTGGTGGCGTCTGCTTCACCGCCGCTCGAGCCGTCGAGCTCGCGGCTGAGGGCCGCGACGTGATCCTCGTTAGAAACGAAACATCGCCAGACGACGTCGACGGCATGCTCGCGGCACAAGGAGTCCTCACTGCGAGAGGCGGCCTCGTCAGCCACGCTGCGGTCGTCGCACGGGGATGGGGAAAGCCCGCCGTCGTCGGAGCGGACGCACTCGTGGTCACCTCGACGTCGTGTCGTGTCGGCGACGTCGAGTTGAGCGAGGGCGACGTCGTATCGATCGACGGCAGCGCGGGCACGGTCGTGCTCGGGGCGGTGCGGCTCACCCAGGCCGACCCACCTGCGGAACTGTCGATCCTTCTCGGATGGGCCGACGAGATCCGGGCCGGGCGCCTCGCGGTGCGAGCGAACGCGGATAACGGTCCAGATGCCGCGAATGCCCGTCGGCTAGGGGCTGAAGGAATCGGACTGTGCCGCACCGAGCACATGTTCCTTGCTGATGATCGCTTGCCGATCATGCGACGGATGATCCTCGCCGAGGACGAGGTGGCTGAAGACGCCGCTTTAGAGGAGCTCCGGGTAGCCCAACGCGACGACTTCGTGGAGATCCTCGAGGTGATGGACGGCCTGCCGGTAACGGTTCGCCTGCTCGACCCACCCCTGCACGAGTTCCTCCCCGACGTCGAGGAGCTCGCGGTAAAGGAGGCCTCGGGAACGCTCAGCGCCGAGGAGGCCAAGCTCTTCTCGGCGGCAAAGACCTGGCGCGAAGTGAACCCGATGATCGGCGTGCGCGGTGTCCGCCTCGGCGTGTTGAAGCCAGGCCTGTACGCGATGCAGGTAAAGGCGCTGATGCAGGCGGTGGTCATCCGCAAGCGTGCCGGCGGACACCCGAAGGTCGAGGTGATGATTCCACTCGTCGTCACGAGCCAGGAGCTCTCGCTAGCTCGCTCGTGGGCGCTCGAGGCGGTCGCGGAGGTCGCGGCGGACTCCCCCGAGCTCGACGCCGACGTTGAGATCGGCACGATGATTGAGACACCACGGGCGGCACTCCGGGCGAAGGACATCGCCGAGGACGCCCAGTTCTTCTCGTTTGGCACCAACGACTTGACACAGATGACCTTCGGATTCAGCCGTGACGACATCGAGGCGCGGATCATGCCGACGTATCTCGAGCTCGGCCTCTTGAAGGCGAACCCCTTCGATACTGTCGACATCGACGGGGTCGGCGAGCTCATCCGGATCGCGACCGAGCGGGGCAGGATGACGAACCCGTCTCTCAAGGTCGGGATCTGTGGCGAACACGGCGGCGATCCTGCCTCGATCGACTTCTTTGCCCGCCTCGGTCTCAACTACGTGAGCTGCTCTCCGTTCCGAGTCCCCGTCGCGCGACTCGCCGCCGCGCAAGCTCTCACCAAAATCGACGCGGAACGCAAGTAGTAAAGCGGCGTAGCCGCGCGGACAGCCTCACCTTCTTGCCACGTCAGCGTCGAAGGACGCGCACTGAGACCGCGGCGGGGCGCCTTGGCGTCCCGTTCGCCGTTCTGCTCGTAACGCTCGGAGCTGCTGCCTGCGGAACCTCGGCGGCGAACCGCCACGAGGTCTCTACAAAGACCGTCGACGCGCTAATAGCCGCTGGGACCGCGTCGCAGCAAAGCGGAGCGCCCAAGGCCGCCGCTGCGCTCTACGCGACTGCCATAGCCGACGATCCAACCAGTGCGGTAGCGCTCTATGACCTTGGCGACCTCGATCAGATCGCGCTCCACGACGAAAGCGCCGCCGAGCTCGAGTACGGCCGGGCGCTGGCTGTCGATCCCCGACTCGTCGACGCGCGCTTCAATCTCGCGATCCTCGAAAGCGCGCGCCACCCACAGCGCGCGATCTCGGCGTATGAGACGATCATCGGCTTCGATGCAAGCGACGCTGACGCGTACCTGAATCTCGGGTACCTGCTGCGCAGCGCGGGCGAGACCGGAGCGAGTGCGGCGGCGTTCCAAAAAGCGCTCGCCCTCGATCCGGCGCTCAAATCTCGGCTCGGTGGACCGATCCCGGCGAAGTAGCATCGCAAAGCGCGAAAGCGCCCAAGACCCGAAGAAGAGCGGCGAGCGACAACTGGGGAGGCGACATATGTATCCCGTCATGTCGTCGCGGCGCCGGAAAGCAGCAAAGGAGTGGGAATGAAGGGCTTCAAGAACTTTCTGATGCAGGGCGATCTCGTCATAATCGCCGTCGGACTCGTCGTCGCGCTCGGCTTTTCCACCTTGATCAAGGCCTTCACCGACAGCATCATCACGCCTTTGATCGCCGCGATCGCGGGTGGCGGCGCAACGAGCAAAGGTCTCGGCTGGACGATCAACGGACAACGGATCGACCTCGCCGCGTTCTTGTCCGCGATCATCTACTTCGTCATCTTCATGGCGGCGATCTACTGCCTGATCGTCGTGCCCTACCGGGCGTACATGAAAAAGCGCGGCACATCGGTGTACGGGGAGCCCGCGCCGACCAAGACCTGCCCGTTCTGCCTATCTTCGTCATTGCCGGTGGCCGCGACGAAGTGCATGTTCTGCACGAGTGAGCTTCCCACTCCGAGCTAAGCGTATCGCGAGCTTCTCCGCTCGCTACCTCGAGCGCATCGCGAGCGGTCGCACAAGAGGTGGCCGCGCCTACCCGCGCTCTTCGCGAACGCACAACTACGGCCGGGCGTGATCGCTTAGTCGTCCTCGTCGAAGTCGTCTTGTTGATCCTCTGGACGCTTTCGTAGCCAGGCGGCAAAGGATCGGGTCATCTCGGTCACGCTGCCAGCCGTCCGGTCGACGACGCCGTTGAAACGCTCCCGGTAATGCGCGACCGCAGCCGAAAACTCCGTCGACGGATCGGGCTCCTGGCCTCGGCGCGGGTAGTTGCCCGAGCGGATCCGGTCATAGTCGCCGGTCTTCACCCAATCGATGAGCTCTTTCACGCGACGCACCGCTATCGGGTGCGTGAGGGTGAGCTCCACCCAGAAACGGGCGTGGCGAGCGAAGAGATCGTCTTCTTCGTGATACTCCGTCGCCTGCTTCAAGAACGCGTCGAGGCTCATGCCGGGCAGCGCGCCCCCGGCGATCCGCATCAAGAGCCCACACGGCTCGAGCGGATCCCCCATCACTAGGGCGGCAGCGCGGTCGCTAGAGAGCTCAGCTGCGCGCGCCCACTCGAGGAGGGCGAGGTACATGCCTCGAACCGGGAGGCCGAGCACGAGGTTCTTCGGCAGCGCGCCCTCCATGATCTGCTTTAAGAGAATGAGCGCGGTCATGTAGTAGTAGTGCTCCGACAGCACGTGCCCGAGCTCGTGTGCGAAGACGGTCTGAACCTCGTTTGGGCGGTAGCTACCAATGAGCGAGGAGTTGATGACGACGATCGGCGTCTTTGCGCCAAGGGTCATCGCGTTCACGCTGGCATCGTTGACCACATAGAGATTCGGCACGACCGGGAGGTCAAGCGTCGAGGCGCAGGCCACATAGCTCCGCCAGGCATCTGGCACCTGGTCCTCGCCGATTCTGACGGAGTTGCCAATGATGATCTGGCGAAGGCGCCGCTCGTGGTTCAAGTCAGTGAAGCGCTTGATCACCTGGTCGAGGAGCGGGATCGCATGCAGCGCGGATGTTGCTGCTCGATCGGCAGGGTGCTCGTAGGCCTTCGGACTGATCTGCTCGTAGCGCTTGGCAAGTTCGATGGTCACCGTTGGCTCGCTTTCGAAGGTGCAGCTGAGCTTATGACGATCCGGCCGGAGTTCTACAGCGGGCGAGCTCTAATGCGATCAGCCGCTAAAGCTGCGCCACGGCCGGGCGAAGGGGAGCCGCCACGTGCGTGGCAAGATCAGATCGTCGATCGACGCGGGACCCCACGAACCCGGCTCGTAGAGCGCGACTGGTCGAGGGCGCCGGATCAGCGGCTCGGCGACTTCCCAGAGGCGCTCGATGCCCTCGGCGTTCGAGAACAACGTGTGGTCACCGCTCATCGCGTCGTGGAGAAGCCGCTCGTAAGCCTCAAGGACGTTCGGCTCGTTGGGCGTTTCGTGCAGCGCGAACTGGAGACTGAGCTTGTCGAGCGACATTCCTGGCCCTGGTCGCTTGCCGTAGAACGAGAGCGAGAGCTTGGAGGACTCGGCGAGGTCGAATGTGAGGTGGTCCGGCCCTTGTGTGCCGATGCCGGAGTTGCGCGGGAACATGCTCCTTGGCGGCTCATGAAAGGCGATCGATATGATGTGAGCGCCCTCAGCGAGGCGCTTTCCCGTTCGGAGAAAAAAGGGCACGCCGGCCCATCGCCAGTTGTCGATCTCGCAACGAAGCGCTACGAAAGTCTCGGTGTCGGAGTCGTCCGCCACGACATCGAGGTCGCGATAGCCGCGGTACTGGCCACGGATGACGTAGTTCGGATTGAGCGGCAAGAGCGAGGAGAAGACCTTGTTCTTCTCCTCGTTGATCGCCCGGGGAGTAAGTGCGGTAGGGGGCTCCATCGCCACGATCGCAAGCACCTGGAGCAGGTGGGTGACGACCATGTCGCGAAACGCTCCAGTCGACTCATAAAAGCTCACCCTGTCCTCGATGCCGAGCGTCTCGGGGACGTCGATCTGCACATGGTCAATCTGGTTACGACTCCAGATCGGCTCGAAGAGGCCGTTCGCGAAGCGGAACGCCAAAATATTGAGGGCAGCCTCTTTGCCGAGGAAGTGGTCGATCCGGAAGATCTGATCCTCGTCGAAGACGGTGTGCACCGCTGCGTTCAGCTTCCTCGCGCTCGCGAGATCCGTGCCGAAGGGCTTCTCCATGATGATCCGCGCCCGCTCGACGAGTTTCGCGTCAGCGAGTGTCTCGATGACCGCGGCCGCGGCGACGGGTGGAATCGAGAGATAGTGCAGACGACGAGGCTCGGGGCCAAGACCGTCCTCGGCCTCGCGGACGGCCGTTGCGAGCGCCTCAGCACCCTCGGTCTGGGGCACGTAGCTCAACCTCGGCTCGAACTCTGCCCAACGCTCGTTCACCATGCCTCGTGGCACGAACTCGTTACAAGCGCTTCGCGCGCGAGCCCGGAACTCGTCGCTTGAGATCTGATCGAGCGACGTGCCGATGATTCGAAAGCTGGGCAAGAGGCCGGCCGCGAAGAGTCGGAACATGCCGGGGAGGAGTTTCCGCTTGGCGAGGTCACCAGTCGCGCCAAAGAGCACGATCGTGTGCGGGCTAAGCGGTGCGATGACGTGGGGGTTGCTATCCACTGCCGACGGCTCGAAGGTCATAGGTCAACGGTACGGCAGCAGTGTTTCGTGCGTGTTGCATGCGCGAAAGAATTCACACAGCGACAGCGAATCCGCATCTGATCCGAGCCGGGCATCCGCGAGGCAGCTGGGCAGCGGCTTCGAATCCCGACGCCCGGATCAGGGCGCGGCGGCGATCTCGCGAAGAAAGGCCTCTGCCTCGCTTCGGTCCTTGGACCGCCGCATCGGTGGCAAAGCCCTGATAAGTGCCCACCGGTAGGTGGCGTTTGCAAGGCGTGGGTCGAGCACGGCGACAACACCGCGATCCGCGCTCGTCCGGATGAGCCGGCCCGCACCTTGGGCGAGCAGCGACGCGGCGCGGGGCAGATCGACTACTCGAAAGGCGTCGGGGCCGGCATGCTCGCGACGGGCAACGAGCAGCGGGTCGTCGGGGCGACCGAACGGGATCCGGTCGATGACGACCAGCGAGAGCGTCGATCCAGGGACGTCGATACCCTGCCAGAACCCCATCGTGGCGAACAGACACGTCGCATGCGACGACGTGAACTCCTCGATAAGGCGAGCCTTGGATGCCTCGTTCTGAACAATCAAGGGATGGCTGAGCCGAGGACGTAGCGCCGCGACGGCAAGTTCCATCGCCCGACGACTCGTGAACAGCGCAAGCGTCCGCCCTCCTGCGGCTTCGATCAGCGCGGCCAGCTCGTCATGGATCGCCGCCTCCGAGGCGGGATCTCGCCGGTCGGGCAGGTGCGCGGCACAGTAGAGCATCGCCTGCTGCTCGAATGCGAACGGGCTGCCTACGTCGAGCTCGTCGGTACTGTCGCTGTCGGCTCCGAGTCGTTCGGCGAGACCAGGAGGAACCGTCGCGGAGGTGAGCACCACCGGAACTTTCGCGAAGACCCGCTCGGAGAGAATCGCACTGACATCGATGGGCGCGATCTCGATCGAACGCCGTGGGCGAGCTTCGATCCAGGCCACCGAGCCGTCGTCGAGATTGGCGAGCGAGTTGAACTGCTCGCGCAGCCTGCCGGCTGTCATCAGCACGCGGGCGATCTTCGCGGGCGGCTCAGGCGACGCGACCACGACAGAGTTCAGCGCCCGCTCGAGATCGGCGAGCAGCGAGCCCACGAGCGCGACCACGTCCGCGAGATCTCGCGACTCGCCGAGGTCGACGCGCTGTTCGGGGCACGCCTCGAGCACATCTTCAAAGCGCGTTGCGACATCGAAGAGCCGGTCGAGCGCGGACGTCACCTCACTTGAGGGTCGAGCCTCGAGACTTGCCCGTGCGACGGCCGCGATTGCTCGGAGCCGACCTGGGCTGAGCGAAGCGCCAAGGCTCTTCGAGAGCACCTCTTCGAGCTCGTGCGCCTCGTCGACGACGAGCGCATCGAACTCGGGCAACACGAGATCTCCCGAGGCCAGATGTGCACCGAGGAGGTGAAGGTTCGTGACCACGAGATCAGCACCTGCGGCCTTGGCGCGGGCAGCTTCAGCAAAGCACGTGCTCCCCGATGGGCAGCGGAACGCTCCTGGACACTCGTCGGCAGAGACGCTAAAGGCCGACCACAGGCGGTCGTCCGGCTCGATAGCTAGCTCGGCGCGATCCCCAGTCGTCGTCACCGCCGCCCAGGCAAGGACACCTCTGGCGAGCTCGTCACGCGGCCGGGTCGAGGTCGGCGACTCATCTAGTCGTCCCTGCTCACCTACCTCAGCACCCTCGACGAGCCGCTGACGACAAAGATAGTTCGAGCGTCCTTTCAAGACCGCATACTCGAAGGGGTGTTCGAGATGCCCTTCGATCAAGGGCAGATCGTGCTGCGCGAGCTGATCTTGCAACGCCTTGGTCGCAGTCGCGACGACGACACGCTTCCCCGCGAGCAGTGCGGGGATGAGATAGGCGAGCGACTTTCCGGTCCCGGTTCCGGCTCGCACGACGAGATTGCGCCGGGACTTGAACGCACGCGCGACCGCGTCGGCCATCCGTTGCTGGCCCTCGCGGACCTCCCCGCCCTCTGGTAGCCCGGCGACGACGGACGCCAGTGCGTCCTGTACGGCGCTCGACGTGGTCACGAACTGCCAGCGAGCGGCGCGCGAAAGATCTCAGCCACCGCGAGGCGCGCCTCCTCGACTGCGGCGCGCAGCTCCGGCACCTCGTATTCGAGGGCGCCACCCTCACCAGCGAGGAATATCAGCACCGCTCGTCGCACCGCCATCCCGGTCGCCCGTTCGAGCGCGAGAACATAGGCGCCGATCTGGAGGTGGTAGCGGGCACCAGCAGACGCCAGGTCGGCGTCAGTATCGAGTGCGTCGGTTTTGTAGTCGACAAGGACCAGCCCGTCTTCCTCCAGGTAGCAGAGGTCGACGATACCCTCGATCGCACCGTCGCCGATGCCAACCCGGAGCGGCAACTCGCGCATGATACGCGCGCTTTCCAGCGCGGCCCGGACCGTCGGGGCGGAGAGTGCGGCGAGGGCGAGCTGCTCCACCTTCGTTGCCTGGTCGGGGATCTCCTCGTCACTCGCAGCAGCTGCAGCGAGGACGCCAAGATCAGAGGAATCCCGGAGGCTCGCTTGCTGGAGGACGGCGTGAACAGCGCGACCACGTGCGCTTGCTTGCCTAGCTCGATGCCAGGGCGATGCCTCATCGTCCTCGGCGTCAAGGACGGTCCTCGAGACCGGAGCGACGATCTCGCCGTCTCGCCCGCCAGGTTGCTCGATCCCGAGCGGCTCGTGTCCGAGTGAGCTCGGTGCGACCGATCTCTGACGGTTGATACCGGAAAGCAACTCCACTCGCCGCTCGCGCCAGGCGAGAAGATCGGCCTCGAGCGGCCCTTTTTGCAGCGGCGCTGATTCGGGCACGTCGCCGGGCGGGTCAAGCCAGTGAACGAGACTGCCCGCGTCAAGCGCCATCGAAGCGCGATCATCCACTGGCGAAGCCGGACGCCACGACTTCAACTCCGAAGAGGCCATCCAGATCTGTTCCGCGAGACCCGGCTGTGCCTCCCGAGCCACGCTATGGCGGAGCATCAAGACGAGGTAGTCACGCGCGCGTGTCAGCCCGACGTAGGCGAGGCGGAGTCGCTCCCCGCGTTCGAGCTGCGACTGTGTCTGACGGGCTTGCTCAAAGCCGGACGAGCGCAGATCTTGGGCGAGGGAGAACTCCAGACCGGCCGCACCGCGGAGCACGAGCGCACTGCTCGTCGACGCATCCCCACCGAGGTCAGCGACGATCACCAACGGGAATTCGAGGCCCTTGGCGGCATGAATGGTCATTATCTGGACTGCGTCGATTTCACCGGACGTCGCGACCAGCTCACGAGACCGAGCCCTTCCTTGTGCCTCGCGCTCGGCGAAGTCGAGGAACTGGCCAATCGTCCCGCCGGTCGATGCGGCAAAGGCGCGCGCCCGCTCGACGACGAAGTCGAGGCGTCGAAGCGACTCGGCGCGTCCACGGCGGGCCGCCAGACTCTGCCAGATTGCAAGCTCGTTGATCAGCATCATCAAGGTCGCATCGACGCGACCCGTGTAACGCGTCGCCGACAACGAGGCGAGCTTGGCAAGTACCTGGCCAATCGGGTGGCCGGGCGGTCCGTCGGGCGCAGCCGACGCCCGCCACTCGCCGCCAGCGGTGCGCCACGAGGCGAGATCGGCGTCGCTACAAGCGAAACACGACGAACGCAGTGCCCGGATGACATCTCGCTCGTCAGCGGCCTCATCGATGGCCCTAAGGATCCCGAGCAGCTCGCGTACCTCGTCGGATGCGTAGACCAACGTCGTCTCGGCGATCGTGAAATCGATCCCGGAACGCTCGAGCGCTGCCTGCAGTACGCCGACGCTCGTCCTTGCGGGAAGCAATATCGCGATGTCACCAAGTTGGATCGGGCGCACGACCTCGTCGACGAGAACGGGCCACTGCTCAGCTAGCGCCAGCGCGATCGTCGCTGCGATCTCCTCGGCGTCGAGAAAGCGGCGATCCGCAGCGGTGAGCCGCTCTTCTGGTCCGCCGACGAGCACGACCGCTGGGTCGTCGTGGGAGTCTCTGGCCGCGACGAGGTCGCCGACGCGCTCGCTCCCGATCAGATCCACCTGGCCGAGGAAGAGCCGTGAGAAGACGTCGTTGACGTAGGACACGATGCCGGGACGCGAGCGGAAGTTCGTGACCAGACGAGTCGGACGATCGCCCACGATCTGGCCGCGCGTATCGGCGTAGAGAAGGACGTCGGCGCCGCGGAAGGAGTAGATGGACTGCTTCGGATCGCCGACGAAGAAGAGCCGTCCGGCGCCGCTCGTGCTGTCCAGCTCGGCGAGCAACATCAGCATCTCGGTCTGCACGGGATCAGTGTCTTGAAACTCATCGACGAGGATGAAGCGAAAGCGCGTCGTGACGGCGCTTCGCACGCCCGCGTGATCACGGACGAGGTCTCGTGCGAGGACGAGCAGGTCATCGAAGTTGATCGCTCCCAAGGCGACCCGCCTGGCCGCGGCGCGAAGTGCGGCGGCCCCGAGTCGGTCCGCTAGCTCGCGAACGAGCGCGTCGGCGATCTCACCTAGCGCCGCTTCGCGGGCGGCGTCGATCTCACGAAGGAGCGATCGCACAGCATCTACGTCTGGCCACGAGCCCTTCTCGCCAAGGGCCGCCCCGGTTGTCTTTAGCGAACGAAGCCATGACAGCTTCGCCGTCCACTCCCCGAGAGCTGCCAGCTTCTTCCGCTCGAGTTCGAGCTCGTCGAGACGTACGAGCAACTTATCGTCGTCATTCGTACATGACCCACGACGGTCACCAAGCGCCTCGATCATCGCCCCGAGCGCCGATACCGCGCGTACCACGGCTCCTTCGAGATCGAGCGATGCTGACGCAGGTCCTACTGCTGGCGCGATGACTTGGCTGAGCTTGGCCTCGAGATCCTCGGCAAAGGCGTGCAGCTGTGTCGCACGAACGCCGAACTCGCCGAGCGCTTGGATCAGGACGCGAGCGCCCTCGTCGTCGTAGAGGTCGTCGAGAAAACTCGCGAATCGCTCCTCGAATGCCACTGTCTGCGCGATCTGGTCGGTCACCTCGAAGTGAAGTGGCAAACCTGCCTCGATGGTGTGCTCGGCGAGAAGTCGCTGCGCGAATCCGTGGATCGTGGTGATCGTGGCATCGTCGATCTCGCTCGCCTTGGCGCGGAGCGTCTCGTCCTTGCTCTCGCGAAGCGCCCGGTAGATCTTTTGACGAAGCTCCGCCGCGGCCGCTTCGGTGAAGGTGATCGCGGCCACCTCGGCAAGCTCGACCTCACCTGATGCGAGCAGGCTGACGATTCGCCCGACCAGTTCGGTCGTCTTCCCAGAGCCCGCTCCCGCCTCGACAAAGAGCGTCGAGGCGAGGTCGTTGGCGATCCGATCTCGGTCATCTTGATCCGCGAACGCCGCTCCGCTACGCCCTTGATCACGCATCGGACGCACCAGAAGGCGGAGATAACGCTGAGGTCGAGTCGGTAACCAGACCATCGAGAAGGCTGAAGTACTCAGTGGCCAGGCCGGAACCTCGTGCGGACTCCTCGTAGCGGTCGCGAGCCGTCGGACAGATCACATCGAAGTCACAAAACCGACAGTTTTCTTGACCGGCGTACCCCGAATCTCCCGGCAGCATCGGGAAGAGCCCGGTAGCCACCGTCTTTGTCAACACATCGACGGTTTCGACGAGCCGTTCACGGACCTCATCGTTGAGGTCGATACCGATCGCGAATGACCCGTCCTTGATCGAGCGAGGGCCGACGAAGCGGAACTCGGCACGCACCTTCGCGTCGCGAGCTTGCGCGAGGGATGCCGCTGCGAGCGCGTAGATAGGGAGTTGGAGATGCTTGCCGGCATCGACCGGATCGGTCTCGATGACCTCGAATCGTTTCGGGTTGCCGGACTTGTAGTCGATCACGGTGATCGAGCCGTCTTCTCCGACATCGGTCCGGTCGATCTTTCCCCTGAACGCGACCTTGCCATTGGGAAGCACGAGCTCGACAGCGGGTACCTCGCCGTAGCCGAAGGCGTACTCCACCTGGATCGGCCGTCGTCGACTCACCAGCCGGTCCGCCGCGTCTCTTAGACGCTCCGCCTCGAGATCGATCTTGATCCGTCGACGCTCGGCTTGGAACAACACGGGTTTGCCGGTACGCCCCGCTCGCTCGTATCGATCCATCACCTCGTCGGCGATAACGCCGAGCCGCGCTGCGCCGTCGGTCATGGCGTCGGTGGCGTGGGCAATCTCCTCAGCGACGAAGCGTTCGAAAACTTCATGGATGATCGAACCCTTCGTCATCGGCTCGATCGACATCACAACTTCGGGATCATCGATCACTTCGCAGCTGAGCACGTGACTAAGGAAGTATCGGAATGCACAGGTGGCGACCTCCTCGATCGCTGTCGGTGAGTACGGCTTCGCGCCCAACGGCACCGAGATGTCCTCGACGACACCCTGATACCTGCCGAACTCCCGTCGGTCGCGTGCCAACACCGCCACCGAGGCCCGGACGACCGCGTCGAGCCCGAGAGCCGCAGCTGCAGCCGGAACCTCCCGAGCGGGCCTTGCGAACAACCAAGCCGTTTCGAACTCCGCACTTCGAAGTGCAGGCACGTCGGTAAGCACCTGACTCAGCTCTGCGAGCACCCCGGCGATTGGTCGCTTGTCATTCGCCTCTTCGACGAATCTGCTCGGCGCCATCTCGCGTCCGTTGCTGTCGAGCTTGGGTGAGGTCGCGATGAGCTCGACGGCCGATTGCCGGAGCAAGGCGAATTGACGCTCGCTCCTGCCGGCGACTGCTCGCGCCGTCATCGGCTCAAGATTCAACGCCTCACGATCTGTTCGCTCGAGGAGGGGTGAGCGGGGTGCGCCACCGGGCAGGTTGGAAGTCGAGCAGCCGACGACGACAACCACGTCGAAATCAACACCCATCGCCTGCTCGATCGACGCGACAACAACGCCGCGGCCAGTGCGCCCGAGTCGCGGTCCTGGCCTACGAAACTCCTCGGCGATCAGCGGCCTGGCCGAGTCGAGGCCAAGGTCAGCTTCGAAATGGCCGAGAGCAGCCACCTCGGCGATCACCGCGGCGACCCGGTCACGGGCGCTTTCGGGGTCGCGCGCATCGTCTTGCACCTCGCTAGGCGCGCCGAGCAGCTCATCGATCGCGTGCAGCGCCCAAGACGCGATCTGCTCCCAACCTCTAGCTGAAGCGCCCGCGCCAACAAGCAGCGCGAGTCGCCGCACGAAGCCGTCGAGACCGCGCGCGGCCACGAGGTTGCGCTCGACATCGGTGTGGGACCTCTCCGTACTACTTGACGCCTCGAACGACACCGCATCGGAGATCCGCTCCTGGCGGCGGACGTACTCGCCGAGGTGCTGGCTCCAGTCGCGAAAGGACCCGCCGGTGATTCCGGCCAGCTTGCTGACGCGATCCCACTCGGCGGTTGGTACACGCCTGCCGTTCGCCTCAAGGAGTGGTACGGCACGAAGAAGCGAGATGAGATCGTGCCGGTGTACCGGTTCGAGGACGAAGTCGATAAGCGCGAGCAGCACCCGCCCGGGCGCCTCCTCGGCGAGGCGTGAAACAGGCGGTGCATTGAACTCCACACCTGCTGCGGCGAGCTCGCTTGCAAGGAGCGGAAGGTAGGGCTCACGTGAGGGATACAGCAACGCCACGCGCTCAGGCGGCGCCCCTTCAGCGAGCCTGTCGAGCAGCATTCGAATCGCTGTTCGAACCTCGGCCCTCGGCGATGCCGCAGTAACGAGCAGGTCCGGCGCGCCAGCACGGTTGCTCCGGCTCACCTCGAGCTCAGTTACTGCCACGCCGAGACGACGAGCGAGCCGCTCCGCGAACGCCACCGCCGGCTCGTCCAGATCTCCTACCCCTACCAGCCCAACAAGGGCTTGCACCTTCGTGGCGACACTGAGTGCGGCCAAAAGACTCAGCTCACACGGCCGTGCTCGATCTGGCAGGTAGACAACGATGGCTCCGAGCTGTTCTGCCGCATCGGCGCCGAGCGAGGAGGCCGCGGACTCGAAGAGATCGACGTCGTCGTAAAAATTTGCCGCGACGCTTCGACGAACCTCGCGACAGACACCGAGAAGAAGGTGCGCTCGAGCCCCGAGTACCACGTCGTTCTCGGGAGTCGATTCGAGCGAGCCAGCAAAGCGAAGCTCGCCGTAACGATCGGCGACCTCGGCGGCTGTCGCAGGATGCATCGTCGCCTCGCCGAAGATCCGCGGCCGGGAAGCGAGCTCGACTCGCACGGCCGCGGTCAGCGCCGTCCGGGTCAGACGGCGACGCGACCGTCCGCGCAACCCGGCTGTGCCGAGTTCCTCGGCGAGTCGCGCAAGCGTTACGAGGTTGACATTGACCAGCCCGCCGCGACCGACCCGAGCGACGTCGGCGCTCCGGCTAGCGGTAAGCGCCCTCGCCACGTGGATCGCCACCCTGGCACTTGGCGTGAGGACAGTGACCGCTTGGAACGGACTGTCCAGTTGTGCCTCGGCAATGAGCTGATCAAGTGCGTCTAGCGCGCCCGCCCTCGGCAAGGTGGAGACAAATCCGGCCATTGGTAGTCAGGGGCGCGGTGCCTCAACGGCCCGGTTCCCCATCCCCCTTTCGATCTGTACGTGCGGTTTTCCCGCATACAGCTCACCGACGGTCATTCTGAACATGGTTACGCAGCTTTCGGATAGCGAATAGTGCCAGTTAGCTTGTGCAGACCCTGGTCGTGGAACCAGTCCTCGGTCCAGCGGTTCGCCTGACCGGCGTGGAGGTTGCGACCCCGCTTCTTTATGAGCAAGCGGAACAGTCGCCACGACACGTAGCGGTCGAGTTGGCGAAACTTGATGGCAGCGTTCCCGGTGCAGAAGTAGTTGCCCCAGCCCCGAAGGAACCGGTTGAGGCGCCGATAACCACCTCCAACTCCTGTCCGACCTGGCTTCTGGCCGTGAGAGCCTTGATCCTTGCTCGAGCACGCTTCATCGACCGCAGCGACGGCCAGCGCTGCAGGTAGAAGCGGATGATCCGCCGCTGCTCCCAGAGCTTGCCGGACATGCGGGCACGGAAGTGACACCCGAGGAAGTCGAAGCCCTCTTCCCTCCCGGAGGTCGACCACAAGGGTCTTGTCCGGATGGAGTTTTCGCACCCCTGCTGGGGGCAGGTGCCCGTCGGGGAAGTTGGACCGGGCGGTCCCGGTCATGCCCTGATGCTTACCTTCGTCGCCGACGTGACCGAAGTCGGGGCCCTTCCCTCCCGCCGGGTTCATCCCGGCGATCGGCAGTACTACGACCCCGACGGACTCCCGCTTGCCTCCGGACGTTTTCACCACTGGCTTATACGTCCGGTCTTTGCTGACAAGGCTGGCAAGACGGGCCTCTCCTGTTCCGAACCAAACCGTGCGTACGTGCCGCTCCCCATACCCCGAGAGGACCCGACCATCGGCATCTCCGGAACTGGCCGGTCGGTCGGACGTGGACCTTCGCCGTGACATGAGCGGC
>DATCDR010000184.1:0-3642 GCA_036510575.1 Acidimicrobiales bacterium
TGAACGTCGCCCCCTTGGCGACGAGACCCCAAAGGCCCTTCTCGTAGTGCATGGCCGACTCGATGACGTATTGAGCGATGTCGTGTGGCAGATCACGACCACCGGCCATCACGGTTCCGGGGACTCGAGTTCGCCTTCCCCGAAGGGCCTCCCAATAGACAGTTGTTGCCCGCCGGGCAGGATGATCACGACGCGGACGTTCTCCGTGATCACGTCCGATGGTCACGTTGTCGCCGACGACGGCGAGCGTGACGACGGCGGTGGTCGAACTCTCGCCGACATCACTCGGAGTCGACTTCGGTGACGGCCTGACGGGCTGCCTTCTCGTCGACGATTGCCGATCGGTTCGCGTAGGCGGCGACGAGGGCCTGTCGAGCGAGGTTGTTCACCGCCCGGGGAAGGCCGCGACTTGCCTGGTGGATGCTCGACATCGCGTCGTCGGAGAAGAGCGTGTCGGAGCGACCGCCGAGTTTCAGGTGATGGGCGATGTAGCTCGAGGTCTCTTCTGTGGTCATCGGCGGGATCGCGTAGCGGAGCGTGACGCGCTGATCGAGTGCGGCGAAGCTCCCGAGACGGAGGCGTGACCGCAGACTCGGCTGGCCGAGGAGGACGAGGGCGAACGGGCTCTTCGAGTCCATCTCGGCGTTGGTCAGCAACCGCAGCTCCTCGAGCTGGGCGGTGTCGAGGAGATGCGACTCGTCACAGACGACGACGACCCGCCGACCCCGTTCCGCGGTCTCGATGCCGAGCAGCTCGGTCACCTGTGCGATGAGGGCGCCCTTGAAGTAGCGCGGAGCCCCGCCGAGCCGACCGACGATCTCCGCGTAGATCCCCCGCGCCCCGATGGCTGGGTTCGGCAGGTAGATGACGGTGTGACGCGACGGCTCGAGCTCGGCCATCGCGGCACGAGCCGCGACGGTCTTTCCCGAACCGACCTCGCCGGTCACGACCCCGATTGCGGCCTCTGCGACGAGGAACCCGATCCGGGCGACGGCTTCGGAGTGACCACCGTGACGATGCAGCGCCGAGGGCGAGAGGTCCTTGCCGAACGGCATCTTCGTAAATCCGAAGTGCGAGCGCACCTGTTCGATGCTCACTTCGACCCCTCCTCATCTGCCGGGTGCTCCTTGGGAAACGCGGAGTAGCCGATCGGCGATCCGGTGGCTTCGCGGTGCTTGGCCTCGACGATGCCGAGGTAGTCGATACCGGTCCGTGGTCCCCGAGCCGGTGCTGTGTTCGCCATGGGATGGACGTGGCGGCCGATCCGCTGTGGAACCGCGAGCCCGAAGTCGGTGTCCATGTATCTGACGGTGATCTTCTCCAGATCGAACGGATCGAAGACGAGCTCGACGCGCCGTCCGACGAGTGCCTGGTCGACCTCGTAGTGGTTCGAGAAGAGCGACACGGTCGCGGTCTTGGTCACCGTCCGCCACTCGGAGAACAAGAACGCCTCGCGGACAAGCGCCATCGGGGGGATCTGCGGGTCGCCGAGCACACTGAACCGATCGAGTGGGGTCTCGCCGGTCTCCGAATGCACCCGGCGGTGATAAACGCGCTCGCACCAGGCGAGGAAGCGCTGCTCGAGGGCATCGAGGGTTCCGATGTCGGAGTGACCGGCCTCGACGAGGAACTGGTCGCGCACGGTGCGGAAAAATCTCTCGACCTTTCCGCGACCTTGAGGCTTTCCGGGGCGGCTGTGGACAAGGCGGACTCCGAGGATCGCGAGCGCTCGCAAGAGCTGCTTCGAGACAAAGGAACTGCCGTTGTCCAAGTACGCGGTGCCGGGCACACCACGCGACAAGATGCCCCGGCGAAAGGCCGATTCGGCCGAGAGCGTGTCCTCCGAGTAGGTCCACCGATGGCCGGTGACGAGCCTCGAGTGGTCGTCCAAGAACGCGAACAGGATCGCTTTTCGGCCCCCGACGACCGGACCGTGGAGCGCGTCGCCGACCCACAACTCGTTCGGACGCGTCGCCTCGAACCGCCCGAAGGCGACGTTGTTTCCGGTGAGCGCGGCGTGGGTGAGCCCGAGGGCGGCGAAGTGGCGCTGCAGCGTCCGCGGGGAGGGCGACCACTCGTGGCTCTGGGTGATCATCTCGGCGATGTGCGCGGCGGTCCTCGCCGGGTCCTCTCGTCGCAGGTCGCACGCGAGCATGAGCAATCCCGCCGGCGTGCGAGGCTCGACACGGCGTGGCGTCGGGGTGAGCGCAGCGAAACCGCCGGAGCGATAGGCGCGGATCCAGCGGTCGATCGTCGGACGCGAGACCGCGACCGGTGTGCCGTCGGGCCCGGTGTGGGTCGTCTCCGAAAGGAGACGCACGAGTCGCCCCCGTTCTCTCGTGGAGAGCTTCTCGTCTGCCGCCCCGCGCACGAGCGCGTAGCGGAAGAGCGCGATGTCCTGCGCCCGACCTCCCCGATGTTCTTCTCGTTCTGCTGGCACTGCTTTCCTCCTCGTCTCGGCACCGGACGGTGCCGGTGACGGACCCTCGCTGATCAGCGCGGGACGGGAAAGGGTGAGCTCGTGTTGGAAACGAGGGCCCCAGCGGTCATCGCGGAGGCCCAGGACCATGGAGGCCGGGGACCGAGCAGCACGGTCGCGGCACGAGTGGCGAGGCCGATCACCTCGAGCGCGTCGCCGAGGACCGAGCCCTGTGGCTCGATCTCGTCGAGCCGGGCGTCGAGCGCGAGTGCCCAGTGACGAAAGTGCGCGAGCAGCGGCTGCGCGTTGGAGGAGAACCGCCGGAGCCAACCGCGGACCGTCCCGGGCGGTCGGTCGAGCTGCGCGGCGATCCTGCGGTGCCCCAAACCGGCTGCGCGTTGCAGGAGTGCCCCACCGATCACTGCTACCTCGTCGACCCGGCGAAGTAGCCAGACATCGGGAAGCAGCACCGACGTCTTGGCACAGACCGAGCAGCGGGCTCGACGGGGACGGAGGTCGACGGCAGCGGATCGGGAGCGGAGGACCCGGAACCGGGCGTGCCCCCAAGGTCGGAGCGCACCGTCGCAGTGCGGACAGGACAGGTCGCCGTCGCGCAACGCGGCCTCGACGCGCGCAGGATCGTTCCATACGATGAGCACCAAGACGCCTCCGGCGATCCAGAGGACCCCTTCGCGCTCAGCCAAGAGTCGTTGCGAGGGGGTCCTTGTCTTTTCTCGGACTCCCTCACGTTGTCGCCGCGAGAAGCGACAACGCAATCACGAAGGGCGCGTCAGGTCGTCATCACACTGGTTGACGTTCCGATCGCTGCTCGTGGGCAGGGAGCGTGGCGTTCAACAACCGACGGGAATCTCGCGGCTGGATTTCGCGCCAGATGACTACTTATTCGCTGTTGACCTTACGCGGGTAGCTCAAACGATCGAAGCGGCAGCACAAATCGTGCCCAAAGCCCCTGCAGCGATCGGCGAGATCACGTTCTTCTCTGAACTCATGGACAATCCCTCATTTGTCGCGCGCGCTCCATGCTGTTACCCGATGGCGCCTGAATCGCAGAGCGCACTCCTCGAGCGCGAGATATCGATTGGTCGGTTCGTGGATATGGCGTCGGTGGCTGGTGATTTCAATTGGCGCGGGGAACAGGGACGCATAGTTGTGGAGCGAGCCAAAGACGCGGTCCTCGTGTCAGCAACCGCTGGCGTGACCCA
>DATCDR010000185.1:0-6046 GCA_036510575.1 Acidimicrobiales bacterium
TGCGACGCGGCTTCGTCTTTCCATCAGCTGAGATCTACGGCGGAATTCGCTCTACCTACGACTACGGCCCACTTGGAACCTTGATGCTCCGAAACGTCAAGGACGCATGGTGGCGCGCCATGGTCCAAGAGCGCGACGACGTCGTCGCGATCGACGCAGCGATCCTGACGAATCCGAAGGTCTGGGAGGCCTCGGGCCACCTCGCCACCTTCACGGACCCGCTCGTGGACTGCAGGAAGTGCAACGAGCGCTGGCGGGCGGACCAGATCGGTGACACCTGCCCGAACTGCGGCTCGAGCGACCTCACCGAGGCACGTCCGTTCAACTTGATGTTCAAGACCTTCGTCGGCCCGGTCGAAGGCGACGCCTCGGTCGCCTACCTCCGCCCGGAGACGGCGCAGGGGATGTTCGTCAACTTCGCGAACGTAATGACCTCGATGCGGCTCCGGCCGCCATTTGGCATCGCACAGCTCGGCAGAAGCTTCCGAAACGAGATCACGCCGGGCAACTTCGTCTTCCGGACCCGCGAGTTCGAGCAGATGGAGATGGAGTTCTTCGTCCCACCTGCCGAGGACGCCACGTGGTTCGAGTACTGGTGCACCGAGCGTCTCGACTGGTATCGGCGCTACGGAATTCCAGAACAGCGGCTTCGGCTCCGCCACCACGAGACAGAGGAGCTCTCCCACTACTCCTCTGCGACCGCGGACGTGGAGTTCGAGTTCCCCTGGGGCTGGGGCGAACTCGAGGGGATCGCCAATCGGACCGATTTCGACCTGAAGGCGCACGCAGCTGCCTCAGGGGTGCGCCTCGAGTACTTCGACCAGGCGACTGGCGAGCGCTACGTGCCCCACGTAATCGAGCCCGCAGCAGGGGCGACGCGGACGATGATGGCTTTCTTACTCAGCGCGTACGACGAGGACGAGGTTGGCGGCGAGCGCCGAGCGGTGCTTCGACTGCACCCTCGCCTTAGCCCCTACCAGGTCGCCATCTTGCCGCTCTCGAAGAAAGAGGAGCTGGCGCCACTCGCCCGCGAGGTCGCGAAGATCTGCCGCTCGCGCTACATGTGCGAGTACGACGACACGCAATCGATTGGCAGGCGCTACCGACGCCAGGACGAGATCGGGACGCCACTTTGTGTGACCGTGGACTTTGAGAGCCTCGAGGATCACGCGGTGACGATCCGCGACCGGGACACCACCGAGCAGGTTCGCTTGCCCATCGATCAACTGCTGTCGACGCTCGTCGCACGCCTCGAGGCGTAAGCGTGCGACGACACTCCTCCTAAAGCGATACGGTCCCGCCAATGGCGATCCCAGACGAGGACGTCGCCCGGGTCCGCGCCGCGACCGACATAGCCGCGCTGATCGGCGAGCACACCGCTCTAAAACGCGTCGGCAGGCGCCTCGTAGGTCTGTGCCCGTTCCACTCTGAGAAGTCGCCGTCGTTCAGCGTCAACCCAGAAGAAGGCCTCTACTACTGCTTCGGCTGCCAGGTCTCGGGCGACGCGATCAGCTTCGTTCGAAACATCGAGGGCTGTGACTTTGTCGAGGCAGTCGAGCGACTCGCCGCTCGCGCCGGTGTCACGATCAGGAACGACGCAGACGGCGCGGACCAGGCCGGTCGGGGCCGCCGCCAGGCGCTCTATGAGGCGCTAAAGACCGCCGCGGACTTCTACCACGAGCGCTTGCTCTCCGGCGCCGACGCCCGCCACGCTCGCCAGTACCTGCGGTCGCGCGGCTACGACGGCGACGTCGTTCGTACGTACCGACTCGGCTTTGCTCCAGCCGCCTACGACGCGCTCGTCCGCTCGAACGTCATGAGCCATCACGCACTTCGAGAGGCGGGCCTCGCGCATGAAAGCAGTAGGGGCAACCTGATCGACACCTTCAGAGAGCGGGTCATCTTTCCGATTCTCGACCCTGGCAACCGCGTGATCGCGCTCGGTGGCAGGGTGCTCCCCGAAGGCTCGCGCGAGATGCCAGGAGAGCCCGGACCGAAGTACCGCAACTCCCAGGAGTCGGCCGTCTACCAGAAACGGGCCACGCTCTATGGGCTCAACTGGGCCAAGGGCGAAATCGTCCAGCACAAAGAGGCGGTCATCTGTGAGGGCTACACCGACGTGATCGGCTTCGCGCAGGCAGGAATCGCCCGAGCCGTCGCGACGTGTGGCACTGCGCTCACCGAGGACCACATCCGGCTGCTCTCGCGCTTTGCTGGTCGCGTCGTGCTCTGCTTCGATGCCGACGCTGCTGGTGAGAACGCCGCTGCGCGCCTTTATGAGTGGGAGCGAAAGCACGAGGTCGAGCTGCGGGTGGCGGAGCTGCCAAGTGGCAGCGACCCTGCTGAGCTCGCGCGAACAGATCCGGCGGCACTTCGCAGTGCGATCGAAGCTGCACAGCCGTTCCTCGGTTTTCGAGTCGAGCGCGCGCTCGGCAGGGCAGACCTCTCAACGCCAGAGGGCCGTGCTCGAGCCGCGAAGGCCGCGCTCGAGGCAGTCGCGGAGCATCCGAACCCCCTCGTTCGCGACCAGTACCTCTTATCGATCGGCGACCGAACCCACCATGAGGTCGAACAGCTCCGGACCTTGCTCGAGACCGAACGAGTTGCTTTCGCAAGCACAGACGGGAAGACCCCGAGCCGGGCAGTCGCGCCAGAGCCCCCTTCCTACGACGAGCCACCCGAGGACGACTACGACTTCGAGCCAGGCGACCCGCAACCACGCCACCCCGGCCCGGCGCGAGCGCCGAGCAACGTGCGCGAGCGACGCGCGGGGCGCGACGCACTCGCACTTTGTATCCACCGCCCACATGAAGGGGCGCTCTGGTTCCACGCCGAGCTCTTCACCGACCCGGTGCAACGGTCGGCGTTTCTCGCGCTCGTAGCTGCCGCCTCGCTACATGACGCTATCGCTTCGGCCGAGCCCGACGCCGCGGAGCTGCTCCGACGCCTCGCGGTCGCACAAGACGTCGAGGAGATCGACCTCCAGGGCACCTTGATGGAGCTCGTCCGCGCGGGAACGACGCGCGCGATTCGCGACCTCGACAACGAGATTCGACGCATCGATCCAGCTACCGGTGCTGCAGAGATGAAGGACCGCGTCGCGACGAGCGCGTGGGCAAGGGGTGAGCTAGAGCTGCTTCGGGACCCGATCGTGACACCGGAACGCGCCTCACCTGCGACTGAGGCAGTGGAGCGCTTGCTAGCGTGGCTATGTCCACCCGAGCCAGAGGCAGAATGACGGCCACCGATCCCTCCGACGACGACGCAGTCTCGCTCCGAGATCTTCGAAACGGGTCGCTCGCGAGCGCTGCCTCGCTCACGAGCGACACCGTCCGCGCCTATCTCCGCGAGATCGGACGGGTATCGCTACTCACCGGCGAGCTCGAGGTGCTCTGCGCAAAACGGATCGAGAAGGGCCTCGCGGCGGTCGAAGAGCTCGCCACTTCCGCCGAGCCCGCGGCGCGGCGTGCCCTTGAGCGATCCGTCCGCGAGGGACAAGAGGCGAAAGATCTCCTCATCGAGGCGAACCTTCGACTGGTCGTCTCGATCGCGAAGCGCTACCGGAACCGGGGGATGGCCTTCCTCGACCTCATCCAGGAGGGCAACCTCGGACTGATGCGGGCGGTCGAGAAGTTCGACTATCGCCGTGGCTTCAAGTTCTCGACGTACGCGACCTGGTGGATCCGCCAAGCGATCCTCCGCTCCGTCGCCGACCAGGCGCGAACGATCAGGATCCCCGTCCACATGATCGATGCGATCAACAAGGTTGGTCGCGTGCAGCGCGAGCTCGCCCAGCTGCTCGAGCGCGATCCTACCGTCGAGGAGATCGCTGAGAAGGTTCAGCTCCCTGTCGAACGGGTTCGGGAGCTGCAGCGAATCAGCCAGGACACGATGTCGCTCGAACAGCCACTGGGCGACGAGGAGGGTTTCAGCCTGTCGGACCTGATCGAAGACCATGGTGCCGCGGCGCCCGTCGACGAGGCGACACGGATGCTCTTGAACGAGGCGGTGCATCGCGCGCTCCTCGAGCTCTCACCTAGGGAGCAAGAGATGATCCGGTTGCGATTCGGCCTCGAAGACGGCCGGCTTCGCACCCTTGAAGAGGTCGGCCAGATCTTCGACGTCACCAAGGAGCGCGTGCGCCAGATCGAGATGAAGACGCTGTCGAAGCTGCGCCAGCCGTCGATCTCCCAGTCGCTTCGTAGCTACCTCGACGCCGAGTAAACAGCACCGCCTCTAGCGAGAACTACCTCGATCACGAACACCTGCGACGTCGTAGTTGAGCGCCTTTTCGAGCTGTCGCGACCAGTACGCCCACCCGAGATCGAGTTGCGAAGGGGCCCAGCAGTGGTCTCGCTTCGAGAGCGCCTCATCATCTGAGGACCACTGGGCAACCTCGCCGGCGAGCAACTGAACCTCACACGCCCTCGCCAACAGGATCGCCGTCATCACGCCTTGCGGGACGCTCGCGCCGACGGCGACGAGGCCGTGGTTCGGGATCAGCATCGCGTTCCGTTCACCAATCGAGTGGGCGATCTCCTCGCCCAGCTCCCTGGTGCGTATCAAGTCACCGGTCAGGTCGAACCGGGCGATGTCAGGCGGGACGAAGAGGCAGCCATCATGGGAGATCGGCCGAAGCGGCACCGCCTTTGCCGCGAATGCAGTCGCCTGGCGAGCATGGGTGTGAACGACACAAGCAACGTCGGGGCGCGCTCGCATGATCTCGGTGTGGATCGGGTACTCGCTGTGCCGGCGCCGGGTACCAAAGAGCACCTCGCCGTCGAAAGAGAGCAGCACCACGTCCTCAGGGGTTACTTCCTCGAAGCCGAGCTCGTGGCCCTTCATCCAGATGCCCCTGCCAAGCGGGTCTCGACACGATACGTGGCCCCAGATCATGTCGCTCTGGCCGGACAGGGCGAGGATGCCGCACCCTCGAGCGACGAACTCGCGGATCTCTGGATCAGACAGTGCCTCGCTAGCCATGAACTCCCCCTCGTCTAGCCCGTCTCGCCGCTCCCACCACCGTGATGACGTCGGGAGGCGCCTTCGCCGACATTAGGGGGTCACGCGATTCGAATCGACCTGCCAGGTGTGTGCTCGAATAGGATGCATACCGCGTCAAGTACTCGAATCCGCCAGTAGCGGGTCCGCGTCCCGTGACAAACCTTCCGGGGTACATCAACGCCGGGCGCCGTGAGCAGCGCTTCTCCCGAGAGCTCGCGACTAGCGCCGCATGATCGCCGGCGTCGACGTCTCGATCGATCAGCACTCGCCCAACGGCGAGGCGATCGACTACGAGACGGCCGTCGCGAAAGGCAACGTCGAGTTCGCGATCGTGCAGTACCGCGACGAGGTCACCACGGAAAACCCGTTTTTCGAGGTCGACATCGCCGGCTTCAAAAAGGCAGGGGCCGAGATCGGGACCTACGTCTACATCCGGCCCGACCAGGACATCGCCCCCCAGGCGCACGATCTCCGCATGCTCGCCAAATACGGCCCGACGTGGGCCGACATCGAGATCACCGAGGGGTGCAAACCGCCCGACCTCCGGAAGATGTGGGCGGACCTCAAGACCGCCGCGCCCGAAGTCTCGATGTGCTCCTACCCCGCCTACCTCCGGGCAAACGGCCCGTTCGCGCAACCCGGCTCGCCGTTCATCGACGACTGGGGCGTGAAGGACCCGCCACCCGGCGCGGTCATCTGGGGCACGACCGACACCGCCGAGGTTCCGGGCTTTTCGACCGACGTCGACCTCGACGTGTTCGTCGGCACTCGAGCGCAGTTCGTCCAGCTGTTCCGTTCCGGTGAGGCTGCCCCGCCGCGGGCGGCGCCGAAACTTCCGGCGATCGTGGCGGCGGCGCCGACGCCGAGCTCGGCCGGCTACTGGCTCGTCTCGGCGGAGGGGCAGATCTTCGCCTACGGCGACGCGGCCTATCACGGCTCGCCGAAAACGATGAACGGCAAGGTGATCGCGATCCTCCCGACGCACTCCGGGCGCGGCTACCGCCTCGTCTCTGACGTCGCCGGCGTCGTGCTGAATTACGGC
>DATCDR010000186.1:0-43149 GCA_036510575.1 Acidimicrobiales bacterium
CGAGACGGCAAGGAGCAGGCGCTTAGACCTGTTGGATCTTGATCTCGATGTCGACGCCGGCAGGCAGATCGAGACGCTGTAGCGAGTCCACGGTCTTTGGCGTGTGATCGATGATGTCGAGCAGTCGCTTGTGAATGCGCATCTCGAAGTGCTCGCGACTGTCCTTGTACTTGTGCGGCGACCGGATCACCGTGTAGCGGTGCTTCTCGGTTGGCAGCGGCACGGGACCTCGCACCACGGCCTGGGTGCGCAGCACCGTCTCCACGATCTTCTTCGTCGACTGGTCGATGAGCTCGTGGTCGTAGGCCTTGAGACGAATTCGAATCCGCTGACCTGGCATCGCTACTACTTCAAGATCTTCGTGACGCGACCTGCACCAACGGTGCGGCCGCCTTCGCGGATCGCGAAGCGGAGGCCTTCGTCCATGGCGATCGGCTTGCCGAGCTCGACGGTCATCGTCGTGTTGTCGCCCGGCATCACCATCTCGGTGCCATCAGGAAGGTTGATCGAGCCAGTGACGTCGGTGGTCCGGAAGTAGAACTGCGGCCGGTAGTTGGAGAAGAACGGCTTGTGACGGCCACCTTCTTCCTTCGTGAGCACATAGACGTTGGCTTCGAAGTTGGAGTGCGGTGTGATCGTGCCCGGCTTGCAAAGCACCTGGCCGCGCTCGACGTCTTCCTTCTTCGTGCCACGGAGCAAGATCCCAACGTTGTCGCCAGCTTGACCGGAGTCAAGAAGCTTGCGGAACATCTCGACGCCGGTGACCGTCGTCTTCTGGGTCGGGCGGAGGCCGACGATTTCGACTTCCTCACCTACCTTCACGACGCCCTGCTCGATTCGGCCGGTGACGACGGTGCCACGACCGGTGATGGTCATGACGTCCTCAACCGACATCAAGAACGGCTTCTCGACTTCGCGGACCGGCTCTGGAACCCAAGCGTCTGCCGCAGCCATCAGCTCGAGGACGCCCTTTGCGGCCTCCTCGTCGCCTTCGAGCGCCTTCAGCGCGGAGACACGGATGATCGGCGTGTCGTCGCCTGGGAATTCGTACTCGCTCAAGAGCTCACGGACTTCGAGCTCGACGAGGTCGAGGAGCTCTTCGTCGTCAACCATGTCGGCCTTGTTCAATGCGACGATGATCGAAGGGACGCCTACCTGACGGGCGAGCAGCACGTGCTCACGAGTCTGGGGCATCGGTCCATCGGCTGCCGAGACGACCAGGATCGCGCCGTCGACCTGTGCGGCGCCGGTGATCATGTTCTTGATGTAGTCGGCGTGACCTGGCATGTCGACGTGCGCGTAATGGCGGTTGTCGGTCTCGTACTCGACGTGCGCGATGGAGATTGTGATGCCTCGCGCCTTCTCCTCCGGGGCCTTGTCGATCTGGTCGAAGGGAGTGAACGCCGTGGTCGGGTTGTGGTCGTGGAGGACTTTGGTGATCGCGGCAGTGAGCGTTGTCTTGCCGTGGTCAATGTGTCCCATCGTTCCGATGTTGACGTGGGGCTTGTTGCGCTCGAACTTCTGCTTCGCCATTAGTGCCGACTGCTCCGTCTCTCGTGGGGCACTCGGCCCCGGGTCTCTTTTTCGCTTGTGGGAGCCGACCGACGCCGAGCACTGCTGCTCACTCGTCGAGACAACTAACCCAGGGTCAGATCGTCTACTCGCCGGTCGCCCGGGCGATGATCTCCCTGGCGATTGACTCCGGTACGTCCTGGTAGGAATTGAACTGCATCGTGTAATTCGCGCGCCCTTGGGTGCGTGAGCGCAGGTCTGTAGCGTAGCCGAACATATCGGAGAGCGGAACCTGCGAGCGGATCACCTGGCTCGTACCCCGCTGCTCCATGCCCTCTACTTTGCCTCGCCTCGCCGAGAGGTCGCCGATGACGTCGCCCATGTAGTCCTCGGGCGTGACCACCTCGACTGCCATGATCGGCTCGAGCAGTACCGGACGCGCTGCCCGGAGCGCCTTTTTGATCGCGATCGAACCGGCGATCTTGAAGGCCATCTCCGAGGAGTCGACGTCGTGGTAGGAGCCATACACCAGCTCCACGTGAACGTCGACGGTTGGGAAGCCTGCGAGGACGCCCTGGTCGAGTGCCTCCCGGATGCCCTGGTTGACCGCCGGGATGTACTCACGTGGGATGACGCCACCGCTGATCTTGTCCTCGAAGACATAGCCGGAGCCGGTCACGCCAGGTTCGACGTTGATCACGACGTGGCCGTACTGGCCGCGACCACCGGTTTGGCGGGCGTACTTCTCTTCGATCTTCTCCACGCGGTTCTTGATGGTCTCCCGGTAGGCGACCTGTGGCTTGCCGACGTGTGCGTCGACCTGGAACTCGCGAAGCATCCGGTCGACCAGCACCTCGAGGTGCAGCTCGCCCATGCCGGAGATGACGGTCTGGCCGGTCTCCTCGTCGGTCCGGACGCGAAACGTCGGGTCCTCTTCTGAGAGCGAGAACAGCGCCTTGCCCAACTTGTCCTGGTCGGCCTTGGTCTTTGGCTCGACGGCGACGTGGATGACGGGCTCGGGGAAGATGAGCTCTTCGAGGATGATCGGCTTGTCTGGATCACACAGCGTGTCGCCGGTCGTCGTTCCCTTGAGGCCGACGACAGCGACGATGTCGCCGGTATAGACGACGTCGCGGTCCTCACGGTGGTTGGCGTGCATCTGGAGGATGCGGCCGATCCGCTCGCGGCGGTCCTTCGTCGAGTTCAAGAGCGCGGAGCCCTTCTCGAGCGAACCGGAGTAGACGCGGATATAGGTCAGCTTGCCGACGAACGGGTCGGTCTGGATCTTGAACGCGAGCGCCGCGAACGGCTCGGAGTCACTCGGCTCGCGGATCAGCTGCGCGTCGCCGCGAGTCGCCTTTCCAGTCGCTGGCTCGATGTCGATCGGCGAGGGCAAGTAGTCGACCACCGCGTCGAGAAGAGGCTGGACGCCCTTGTTCTTGAACGCCGAGCCGCAAAGCACCGGCACGATGTGGTTGGAGATCGTGCCGTGGCGAAGCGCTCGACGAAGGTCAGACGCAGTGATGGTCTCGTCCCCGAGGTACTTCTCGGTGATGTCGTCGTCGTAGCGCGACAACACGTCGATCAACTCGTGGTGCGCGGCCTCTGCGGCGTCGACCATGTCGGCGGGGATGTCGATCGAGTCCCACTTGTCGCCGTTGTTCTCGTCGTGCCAGATGAGCGCCTTCATCTCGACGAGGTCGATGACGCCGGCGAACTCGCTCTCGGCGCCCACGGGGAGTTGCACGACGGCGGGCACCGCGTCGAGGCGGTCCTTGATCATCTCGACGGTGCGCTCGAAGTTGGCGCCGAGTCGGTCCATCTTGTTCACGAAGCAAAAGCGCGGCACCGAGTACTTGTTGGCCTGGCGCCAGACGGTCTCGGTCTGTGGCTCGACACCGGCAACCGCGTCGAAGACCGCGACTGCGCCGTCGAGCACGCGAAGCGAGCGCTCGACCTCGACGGTGAAGTCGACGTGTCCGGGAGTGTCGATCAAGTTGATCCAGCAGTCGCGCCAGCGACAAGTGGTTGCAGCAGAGGTGATCGTGATGCCACGCTCTTGCTCTTGGACCATCCAGTCCATGGTGGCTGCACCTTCGTGCACCTCACCGATCTTGTAGTTGCGACCCGTGTAGAAAAGAATCCGCTCGGTTGTCGTCGTCTTGCCCGCGTCGATGTGGGCCATGATCCCGATGTTTCGGGTCTTGGCGAGTGGGAACTCACGGGGAGGAAGATTTGCCATAACTCTCGATATCCTGCTTTTTTGATCGCTCGGGGTAGCTAACGCGTCATATCGAGCGATTTCCAAGGAGATCGCTCCGGGAGGTTGGGGCCGACGCCGTCCCCCGCCTACAGCCACACCGGCGCTGGTTTACCAGCGGTAGTGGGCGAAGGCCTTGTTCGATTCCGCCATCTTCTGGAGGTCCTCACGACGCTTTACTGCGGCGCCGATGCCGTTTGAGGCATCGAGGATCTCATTGGCGAGGCGGAGCGCCATCGTCCGCTCACGGCGGGTGCGCGAGTAGGCGACGAGCCAGCGGATCGACAACGTCGTCGCGCGCCTCGGGCGGACCTCGACGGGCACCTGGTACGTCGCACCGCCGACTCGGCGGGGACGGACTTCGAGCTCGGGACGGGTATTGTCGAGCGCGCGCTTAAGCGTCGCGATCGCCTCCCCGTCGGTCTTCTCGCCGACGATGTCGAGCGCCTCGTAGACGATCTTCTCCGCCAGGCTGCGCTTGCCACGGGTCAACACCTTGTTCACAACCTGGGTGACAAGGACGGACCGGTGCACCGGGTCGGGCATGAGCTCGCGGCGCGGGGCTGGACCCTTGCGAGGCATCTAGGACTCCTTCTTCGCGCCATAGCGGCTGCGGGCCTGCATCCTGTCGCGCACGCCCGAGGTGTCGAGTGAGCCGCGGATGATCTTGTAACGCACACCTGGGAGATCCTTCACACGGCCACCACGGACTAACACGATGGAGTGCTCCTGGAGGTTGTGGCCGACACCTGGGATGTACGCCGTCACTTCGACGCCACTCGTCAGGCGCACGCGGGCGACCTTCCGGAGCGCCGAGTTCGGCTTCTTCGGAGTTGTCGTGTAGACGCGTGTGCAGACCCCGCGACGCTGGGGAGCACCCTTTAGGGCAGGGGTCTTCGTCTTCGACCGCTTGGTCGCCCGTCCCTTGCGGACGAGCTGGGCGATAGTGGGCACGCGTGTCCTTCTGTTCGAACCTAAGTGGGCTTGCCGGGCGCGCGTCGTGACGCGCAAAACGGCAGGGAGATTCTACGACTCCCCCGGCTGCGCGGCAAGGTGTTACCGCGCTTCCGACACGGTTTCCCGTGCCCGTCCATTGTACCGGGCTTTGGCCAGGCGAATAACAGTAGGTCGGGTCCTACTTCGGCGGCGTCGGAATACGCACTCCTGCGTCCAGATGAGATGCGATGCGGGCGCGACGCTTAGGTGCTGGCCGCGGCATCGGCGAGCGTGCGAGTGCCTGCCGGGAGCGGTAAATCGAGCGTCGTGACCCGGCGCAGTTCACGACGGTACTTCGTGTCGTCATAGGCCAGACCACGGTGCATCGTGGCTCGGTTGTCCCAGATCACGAGGTCACCGACTCGCCAGGCGTGGGTGTAGGTGAACTCCGGCTTCGTCGCGTGCTCGGTGAGATCACGCAACAGAAGGCGTGCCTCTGGGACCGGCCAGTCGATGATGTGCGAGGCGTGCGCCGCAAGATAGAGCGATCGACGGCCGGCGCCGGGAATCGTTCGAACGAGCGGGTGGACCGCGCCGCGCAGACGCTCCTCTTCTTCAGGGGAGAACTCAAAGCCCAGGGTCTGGCGGGAGTACGCGATCGAGTGATGCACCCGGAGCGCCTCGATCCGCTTCTTCATCTCCGCATCGAGGCTGTCATAGCCAGCGCGCATGTCAGCGAATTGGGTGTCTGCCGGCACCGGTGGGATAACGCGGGCGTGCAGCATCGAGTAACGGCCTGCCGGGTCCTGGAACGACGCATCCGTGTGCCAGAGCCGGTTGCCGAGTACGTACATCCGGCGGCGGTCATCTGAGCGCATGATCTCGCCGTTCTCATCGAGGTTCGAGATGTCGCTCAGCGCCTCGTTGCCGAACCTGCTGCCTTGGATCGCGCTGGCACCGGTCTTTGCGTGCAGCTCACCGTCGAATCGGCGCGCGAACTCGAGCTGGTCGGTGTCGGTGAAGGGCTGGTCGTGAAAGACCAGCACGCCATAGCGGTCCATGCCGGCGCGGATCTCGGCGAGCTGCGTCTCGTCACGAACCTGCCGCAAGTCGATTGGGCTCACTTCGGCGAGGAAATGCGGATGAAGTTGGCGAAAGGTGATCGGCATCGCGTGCCCCCTAGGTTCGATCGATTCAAGGTTACTGGGCACACCGCCGAGCGCAGTCAACTCAGACGGGTACCTCTCAAGTCGCGCGACGCGAGTACGGGGCACGCGGGATGAGATACTCACCCTCGCCAGGTGCTCACACTCCGCTCCGCCGACAACGGTGCGGACCAGCCGAGGCGGAAGCCACGTTTGCGATGCTCGAGAGAGGGTAGGCAGTAGTTATGACGAACACGACGAAGAGCGACTCGACCGGTCCGGAAGAAGAGAGCGAGATACGAGGCGACAATCCGGGCGTGGGTGGTCTCCCGGCGCACGACGTGGAGATCAGTTCTGACGAAGAAGACCCAGAAGACGAAGAGCGTCGGGGCGACAATCCCGGCGTCGGCGGTCTGCCAGATAAAGATGGCGAGTCCGGTTCAGCCAAACGCGACTAGAGAGCCGCGCCGCGGATCTCCCGACGCCGAGCGGTGAGGTCCGCGGCTGCGGGCATCGCGGCTAGTTCCCCGGCCAGATGAGCTTCTGGTTCGAGTACAGCGCTGGCACGAGCGATGCATCCTCGATACTCGAAGGGATAGCCGACGACTTCGCGAGGCCCGCTTTGACGACCGCAGCCCGCTCGGGGGCCCACTCACCCCTCGTCTCGGTGCCGATTCCCTTCCCGGGGAGCGTGTGGCCTTGTACGAGCGTGACTTCGAACTTCCACTCCTTGGTTTCGTGCGCCGTGTCGTAGGGCACGCCCGCGTCCTTGGCGTATGCCGCCTCGTCTGCGATGCACGTAGCGACGTGGCCGGCGCAGTAGTCGAAGGCGTGCAGCTCCGCCCGGAGGAAGTCAGCGACCGCGGCGGAATGTGCGGCGAGGAACTTCTCGTTGACGACTTGCACGTTGAAGGTCCCAGATACTCCGTAGCTCGACGGTAGGAACTCGTTGAACCTGTCGCCGGCGGCTTTGAGGGTCAGCGGCTCGTTCGACTGGTATGCCTGGAGCGCGTCGAAGCGGCCGTGGATCAACAGCGTCGGGTCGTAGGAGGTGTCGTTGACCTCTTCGACCTTGGCGACATCGACGTGTGCCGCCTGCAACATCTCGGTGAGCACAACCGGAATCGGCGCGTGATAGCCGAGCACCTGGCCTTGGAGCTGGCGAAGATTCGTAATCGACTTCCGCGTCAAGATCGCGTAGTCCGACACGTCACCGAAGGTGGATACGCCGACGAACTTCGAACCGTTGGCGACATCGAGCATCGCGTCGGCCGCGCTGCCCTCGCCGGTGATCGTCGCCGCACCTGAGGACACGAGCGGATTAGGGACGTAGGAGTTCGTGACGAAGTGCACCGTGAGGCACTCGGTCGCGAAGTAACCGAGCGTCTGCGCTGCGAAGACGTCGAGAATTCCGACTGAGGCGTCGAACCCGAACGGCGAGACGAACGTCATCGGGCCTGCCGCCTTGTTCCTCGCGCACGCTGCCGCTGGAATCGTCGCGGCTCTGGCAGATAGGCCCTGGCGCACTAGCTGTGTCGAGGTAGCGCCGGCGGTCCCGATCGCGATCGTGGTGGCTGCACCCAAGAGCAGCGCCAACCAGACAACACCGACTCGCATCTTGCGATTCACGAAAGGTCCCTTTCACCGAAGTTAGTAGGTCTGTGCTGCGCGAGCCGCGCAGGTGCAACGATTGTCCGACCGCATTGTTCTATGGATCTGGTGGCTTTAGGAAATGCGGGATCTCTCCGGATGCTCAGTTTTACCGGCGACGACCACCAAACCCGACCGTTCCGGTCGGAGAAACTCAGTTTCGGGCAGGCCTGGCTGAGACGTGCCAGCGAAGCAGCCGATGTTCGCATAACGAGATGGCGGCGGTGTAGATGATTCCCATCGCCGCGAGACAAAAGATCGCCGCGAACTCAAGTCCCAGCTGGGTGTTTTGGGCGCTCACCAGAACCAGGTAGCCGAGACCCTTCGAGAACCCGGACGCGGTGAACTCAGCTACCACCGCGCCGACGATGGAGAGCGGGAGACAGACACGGGCCGCGGCGAAGAGAAACGGAAGACTTGACGGGAATCGGAGCCTCCAGAGGATCTCCGGTCGGGAGGCACGAAGTGTCGCGAGCACGTTCAGTGCTTCGGGCTCGACCGAGCGAAGGCCGATTGAAGCGTTCACGAGGAACGGGAAGAAGACGATGATCCCCGTCAGGATGTACTTCGGCGCGTAGCCGAACCCGAATGCAATCCCGAGACCCGGTGCAATCGCGACGAGTGGCGTCACGTTCAACACGACAGCAAGCGGCATCAGGGCCCGCTCGAGCACCCGGACTTCACTCATCGCGACCGCGGCTGCAAACGCGACCACAAAGCCGGCCGCGAGACCGACCAGTGACTCCTGCAAGGTGTCGACGCCGTCCTCGAAGAGCAGATGCGGGTTCGCATTTAGCGCCGAGATGATCGAGCCGAGCGGCGGGATGATCGACTGGGTGTGGAAGGCGATCAGCTGCCAGATCAGCCCAGCAAGAACGAATGCGACCAGGGCTGGGAGGAAGCGGCCAGATGAGGCGCGAAGCGACGATCTCACGGCGTCCAGCCTTCGCGCATGACCGCGCGTACTTCGTTCTCGATCTCGTGGAAGGCCATCGTCGTCTCGACAAGCGCTGCGCGCGGCCGCACGAGCGGGACGGTGACCTCACCGATCACCCTCCCTGGTGAGGAGGAGAGAACGACGACCTCGTCGGCGAGATGAACCGCCTCCGCGATCGAGTGCGTGACGAACAACACGGTCTGTCCCTGGTCGTCGAAGAGGCGGAGCAACTCGAGCCGGAGCTGCTCTCTCGTCAGCTCATCGAGAGCCGAGAACGGTTCGTCCATGAGCAAGACCTCAGGTCTAAAGACCAGCGCGCGAGCTATCGCGACCCGCTGCTGCATGCCGCCGGAGAGCTCTGCGGGAAAGCGCGCACCTTGGCTCCCAAGTCCGACGGCGTTGAGCATCGCGCCGACGCGACGCTTTGTCGTGGTCGAGCCGTCTGAATCATTTGGTCCGTGTGCACGGTTGACCTCGAATGGCAGCGCGACGTTCTCGGCGACGGTGCGCCACGGCAGCAAGGCAGGCGTCTGTGGCACGTAACCGATGTGCTTGTTCTCCCTCGCGTCCTCGACCGACTCGCCGAAGATCGCCACGCTTCCGGCATCCGCGTGGACCAGTCCGGCGACGATGCGCAACAGGGTCGATTTTCCTGAGCCGCTCGGGCCGACGATGGCGACGAAGCGCCCCCGCTCGACTCGGATGGAGACGTCGTCGAGGGCGTGCACCTGCGCATCAGACGGTCCGAAGCGCTTGGCCAGGTGCTCAATGACGAGACCGTCGGTGAGGCCGCGGTCACCCGCGCCCAGGTCGGGTCCGATCGTCACCACCCGGGCCTCATCTTTCTCACGCTATGGGAAAAGTAAGAAGCAGCCCCGGACCAAGGCCCGGGGCTGCTTCTTGTAGTACGTCCGTCGCGAACGCCTGCGTGTTGATCAGACTGCTGGTGAATCGCCTGCCTCACCGAAGTGCTCCTCCTCTTCGAGGGAGACCTCCTCGATGATGGTGAGCTCGACGCCAGGGTCGAAGGTGGCGGTGCCATCGGCACCCTGGTAGTAGGCGAAGGCGTCATCGGCGGTCAGATCCTGGGCGAAGCCGCCGAAGGGAGAGCCCTCGACGTTTCGCAGCCAGCCCGCGAGGTCCTCGGCAGGCTCGTCGGCAAGGTCCGAGGACCAGAACGACATCCGCTGTGCCTCGGGAGTCTCGACGGAGATCTCACGGTACGGAGCAAGGCCCGATCCCGCAGGGATCAGCTTCCCGATGATGATGTTCTCCTTCAGGCCGAACAGGTGGTCCGACTTGCCCTCGATCGCTGCTTCGGTGAGCACCCTCGTCGTCTCCTGGAAGGAGGCAGCAGAGAGCCACGAGTCCGTCGCGAGCGACGCCTTCGTGATGCCCATCAGCTCCGGACGACCTTCTGCTGGACGCTTGTTCTCTTGGACGAGCTCACGGTTGATCAGCGCGTAGCGCTGTGAGTCCACTCGCTCGCCTGGAAGGAACGGTGAGTCGCCCGAGTCGGCCACGAGAACTCGCCGCAGCATTTGGCGGACGATGAGCTCGATGTGCTTGTCGTGGATCGACACGCCCTGGTCGCGGTAGACCTTCTGCACCTCTTCGACGAGGTACTGCTGGGTCTCTCTGATCCCCTTGATGTCAAGGAGCTCCTTCGGGTCCTTCGGGCCCTCGACGAGCGCATCTCCTGCCTCGACCTCCTGGCCGTCGGCGACCTCGAGGTGCGCACGGTTCGAGACGGTGAAGTTCTCCTCCGTGCCATCGTCCATGACGACGGTCACGCGCCTCGTCGTGTCCTCCTCTTCGATCCGGATGACACCAGAGGACCTGGTGAGGATCGCCGCACCCTTTGGCGTGCGAGCCTCGAAGAGCTCTACCACGCGGGGAAGGCCGTGCGTGATGTCCTCACCGATGACGCCACCGGTGTGGAAGGTACGCATGGTGAGCTGGGTCCCAGGCTCACCGATCGACTGGGCGGCGATGACGCCTACCGCCTCACCGAGCTCGATGAGCTTGCCGGTCGCGAGGCTCTTGCCGTAACACGCCGCACAGATTCCATGCGTTGCCTCACAGGTGAGCACCGAGCGAACCCGGATCCTCGTGATCGTCGGGTCTTCGGCGAGCCGGTTGCACTCGACGTCGTTCAGCATCATTCCCACCGGAAGCACGGTGCCGTCACTCAACTTGACGGCCTCGACGAGGATTCGCCCGTAGGCGCGGGTCTCGAGGTAGCTGCGGTGACCTGCCTCATCGGGAGCGAGGTCCTCGATCCAGATGCCACGCGTGCTCGAACACTCGAGCTCGCGCACGATCAGCTCCTGGGCGACGTCGACGAGGCGGCGGGTGAGATAGCCAGAGTCCGCGGTACGAAGCGCCGTGTCCGCGAGGCCCTTTCGGGCACCGTGGGTGGAGATGAAGTACTCAAGGACCGAGAGCCCCTCACGGAACGAGGAGATGATCGGCCGAGGGATCATCTCGCCACGGGGGTTCGAGACGAGCCCCTTCATGCCGGCGATCTGACGCACCTGCTGCGGGTTTCCACGAGCACCTGAGTCCACCATCGTGTTCAACGGGTTGAACTTGTAGGTGGCGAGGCTCGCTTCCATCGAACGTCCAACTTCGGAGTTCGCCGACGTCCAGATCTCGATCTCCTTCTGGCGTCGCTCGTCGTCGGTGATGATCCCGCGCTTGAACTGCGCTTCGGCCCGCTCGGCTTCCTTCTCGTAGCGGTCGAGAATTTCCCGCTTGTTCGGCGGGGTCTTCACGTCGTTGATCGAGATGCTCAGCCCAGACTGGGTGCCGAAGCGGAAGCCCAGGGTCTTTACGGCGTCAAGGCTCTCCGCGACGACGGCCTTGGAGTAGTTCCCTGCGAGCTGCTCGACGATCGAGCCGATCGAGGTCGCCCTGCGACCGATGACGTCGTTGACGAAGCCGAAGTCACTCGGCAGCGCGGCGTTAAAGAGCACCCTGCCAACCGTGGTGACGAAGCTGTCCGGCTCCTCGCCAACCTCTTCGCCGTGACGCCTGCCGTAGTACGCCGACGGGTAGCCCGAGACGCCGCGTCGAAGGGTGATCTTCGCGTGCAGGTGAACGTCGCCTGCCTCGTAGGCGGCTTCGATCTCGTCGAGACGACGGAAGATCAGACCCTCGCCCTTCAGGCCGTCTTCCATCAAGGTGAGGTAGTAGCAACCAAAGACCATGTCCTGGGTAGGCACGGTGATCGGCCGACCAGTCGCCGGCGAGAGGATGTTGTTCGCCGACAGCATCAAGATCCTGGCCTCGGCCTGGGCCTCGGACGACAACGGAAGGTGGACTGCCATCTGGTCACCGTCGAAGTCGGCGTTGAACGCCGTGCAGACGAGCGGGTGGATCTGGATCGCCTTGCCCTCGATCAGGACGGGCTCGAAGGCCTGGATGCCCAACCGGTGGAGGGTAGGAGCACGGTTCAAGAACACCGGGTGCTCCTTGATGACTTCGTCGAGCACGTCCCAGACCTGGGCGCGACGACGCTCGACCATGCGCTTAGCCGACTTGATGTTCGGCGCGATCTCGAGGTCGACAAGGCGCTTCATCACGAACGGCTTGAACAGTTCGAGCGCCATCAGCTTCGGCAGACCACATTGGTGGAGTTTGAGCGTCGGGCCAACGACGATGACGGAGCGGCCGGAGTAGTCAACGCGCTTGCCAAGGAGGTTCTGGCGGAACCGACCCTGCTTGCCCTTCAACATGTCCGAGAGGCTCTTTAGTGGACGGTTGCCAGGTCCCGTCACGGGACGACCACGGCGACCGTTGTCGAAGAGCGCATCGACTGCCTCTTGGAGCATCCGCTTCTCGTTGTTCACGATGATCTCGGGCGCACCGAGGTCGAGCAGACGCTTCAGGCGGTTGTTGCGGTTGATGACGCGACGGTAGAGGTCGTTCAGGTCAGAGGTCGCGAAGCGGCCACCGTCGAGCTGCACCATCGGGCGCAGGTCCGGCGGGATAACCGGAACCGCGTTCAGGATCATCGCGCCAGGGTCATTCGCCCGCCGACCGTTGTCGTCGCGGCGGTTGAAAGCCGAGACGATTCGGAGGCGCTTGATCGCCTTCTGCTTGCGCTGGACCGAGAGGGCCTTTCGACCGTCGGTCGGGTCGATGGCCTCGCGGAGCTTTATCTCCTCTGAATCAAGGTCGATCCGGGCGATGAGCTGCGCGATCGTCTCGGCACCCATGCCGCCTTCGAAGTAGTCACCCCAACGGTTCTTCAGCTCCCGCCAGAGCAGCTCGTCCTCGATGATCTTCCTGGCGAAGAGGTTCTCGAGCTCGTCCATGGCCTTTTGCGCCATCGCGATCTCGTTCGCTGAACGCTCGCGGAGCATCGTTAGGTCACGCTCGGAGGTGCGCTGACGGGCGCGGATCTCCGCGTCCTTGGCGCCGTCCTTTTCGAGCTGGGCGATCTCGGTCTCGAGCGCCTTCAGTCGTCGGTCAACCTCGAGGTCGCGGTCGCGCTCCATCTCGCTGACTTCAAGGGCCAGCTCCTTTTTCAACTCGGGCAGGTCGACGTGAAGTCGCTCCTCGTCGACGAACGTGACGAGGTAAGCCGCGAAGTAGATGACCTTCTCAAGCTGTTTTGCCTTCAGCTCCTCGCGGGCCTCGGTACCCATCAGCAAGTAGGCAAGCCACGAGCGGGTGCCACGCAGGTACCAGATGTGGACGACGGGTGCAGCGAGCTCGACATGGCCCATGCGCTCGCGACGCACCTTCGAGCGCGTGACCTCAACGCCACAACGCTCGCAGATGATGCCCTTGAAGCGCACTCGCTTGTACTTGCCGCAGTAGCACTCCCAGTCCTTGGTCGGTCCGAAGATCCGCTCGCAGAACAGGCCGTCCTTCTCGGGACGGAGGGTGCGGTAGTTGATCGTCTCTGGCTTTTTCACCTCGCCGTGGCTCCACGAGCGAATGTCGTCGGCTGTGGCCAGCCCGATACGCAGCTGGTCGAATTCGTTTACGTCGAGCACTTAGAAGCTCCTCTCAGCGGCACGGCGAGCGTCCTCTTCGTCAGAGCCGCGCTCTGGACGAGAGATGTCGATTCCAAGCTCCTCAGATGCGCGGTAGACGTCCTCGTCGAGGTCTCGCATCTCGATCTCCTCGCCGGAAAGGCCGAGGACTTCGATGTCGAGACAGAGGGACTGCATCTCCTTGATGAGTACCTTGAAGCTCTCTGGAATACCTGGTTCTGGAATGTTTTCGCCCTTCACGATCGCCTCGTAGACCTTGACTCGGCCGAGCACGTCGTCGGATTTGATGGTGAGCAACTCCTGGAGGGCGTAGGCGGCTCCGTATGCCTCGAGTGCCCAGACCTCCATCTCACCAAAGCGCTGCCCACCGAACTGCGCCTTGCCACCGAGCGGCTGCTGGGTGATCATCGAGTACGGGCCCGTTGAGCGAGCGTGGATCTTGTCGTCGACAAGGTGTGCGAGCTTCAAGATGTACATGTAGCCGACACCGATCGTGTTGTCGTACGGCTCGCCAGTTCGCCCGTTGTAGAGCGTCACCTTGCCGTCTGAGCCGACGAGGCGATCCTCGCCGGTGGCGGTGTCGGAGCGAAGGTTCTCGAAGATCGTCTGCATCGTCGGGTGACGACCAGCCTGGTCTTCCTCGTCCCAGTGCGCACCGTCGAAGACGGGCGTCGACACCCAGACCGCCGGGTCCGTACGAGGCCGGGTCTTGGTCTCGGTTCCACGGACCTGCGGTGCGTCGGTAGTCGAGTTGCCTGCGTTCTCCCAGCCCCAACGAGCCGCGTAGCCGAGGTGCGACTCGAGCACCTGGCCCACGTTCATCCGGGACGGGACGCCGAGCGGGTTCAAGATGATGTCGACCGGCGAACCGTCCGCGAGGAACGGCATGTCCTCGATGGGGAGGATCCGGGAAACGACACCCTTGTTGCCGTGGCGCCCTGCGAGCTTGTCGCCTTCGGAGATCTTGCGCTTTTGCGCTACGTAGACACGAACCAGCTGGTTGACACCTGGCGGTAGCTCGTGGGTGTCGTCGCGGGTGAAGACGCGTACGTCGATGACCTTGCCGGTCTCGCCGTGTGGCACCTTCAGACTGGTGTCACGAACGTCGCGGGCCTTCTCACCGAAGATGGCGCGCAGCAGCCGCTCTTCTGGGGTCAGCTCGGTCTCACCTTTCGGGGTCACCTTGCCGACGAGAACATCGCCCGGCTCTACTTCGGCGCCGACGCGAATGATGCCGCGCTCGTCGAGGTCGCCCAGGATCTCGTCGGAGAGGTTCGGGATGTCCCGGGTGATCTCCTCAGCGCCGAGCTTGGTGTCTCGGGCATCGACCTCGTGCTCTTCGATATGGATCGACGTCAACACGTCGTCTCGAACAAGTCGCTCGGAGAGGATGATCGCGTCTTCGTAGTTGTAGCCCTCCCACGGCATGAACGCGACAAGCAGGTTCTTGCCGAGCGCCAGCTCACCGTTGTGCGTCGAGGGGCCGTCGACCATCACATCGCCCGTTCGAACGATCTCGCCCTCGTCGACCAGGATCTTCTGGTTGATCGAGGTGTTCTGGTTCGAACGACGGAACTTCCAGAGCGGGTAGATCTTCCTGCCGAGCTCGCGGCCGAAGTGGTCCTTTTGGCCTTCCTTGTACTCGACGATGATCATCTCGCCAGACACTTCAGCGACGCGCCCGTCGCCTTCGGCGACGATCACCTCACCGGCGTCTTGCGCGGCACGTGCCTCGACGCCGGTGCCGATGTAGGGAGCCTCAGGCACGAGCAGCGGGACTGCCTGCTTTTGCATGTTCGCACCCATGAGCGCTCGGTTGGCGTCGTCGTGCTCGACGAATGGAATAAGCGCCGTGGAGATCGAGACGATCTGCTTCGGCGAGACGTCCATCAAGTCGACCTCAATCGGAGGAACGAAGTCGACCTCACTGGTCGCGCCATATGACGTCGTCGTCGCGCCAACTCGAACGCCCGCACCTTGTGGCCCGCGACGGACGAGCACGCGGTCACCGACGAAGTGGCCGCGGTCATCAAGGGTCGCCGAAGCCTGCGCGATGACGTACTCCTCCTCCTCGTCAGCGGCGAGGTAGACGATCTCTGCCGTCACTGTGCCATCGACGACCTTGCGGTAGGGGGTCTCGATGAAGCCATGGTCGTTCACGCGGGCGTAGCTCGCGAGGTGACCGATCAGGCCGATGTTCGGACCCTCGGGTGTCTCGATCGGGCACATCCGGCCATAGTGGGACGTGTGCACGTCTCGGACCTCGAACCCGGCGCGCTCACGAGAGAGACCGCCTGGTCCAAGAGCCGATAGACGGCGCTTGTGCGCGAGTGCCGAGAGCGGGTTGTGCTGGTCCATGAACTGCGACAGCTGGGAGGTTCCGAAGAACTCCTTGATCGCCGCGACAACGGGACGAATGTTGATCAACGTCTGTGGCGTGATCGCCTCGATGTCCTGGGTGGTCATGCGCTCACGGACGACGCGCTCCATGCGGGAGAGCCCGATACGGACCTGATTCTGGATCAGCTCGCCCACCGAACGGATCCGGCGGTTCGCGAAGTGATCCTGATCGTCGAGGCGGTAGCCGGGCTCGCCGTTGGCGAGGTGCAACATGTAGGAGGCAGAAGCCAAGATCTCCGCAGGAGAGAGCACGCCTGAATCGTCGGCCGGGTGCTCAAGGTCCATGCCCAAGATCCCCGAGATCTTGTCGATCTCTGGGCCGAGCTTGCGGGACAACTTGTAGCGACCAACTCGCGTGAGGTCGTAGCGGCGCGGGTTGAAGAAGGCGTTCTCGAAGTAGGCGCGGGCGGCCTCGGCCGAGAGCGGCTCTCCTGGGCGGGCTCGCTTGTAGATCTCGAGCAGCGCCTCTTCCCGGGTGTTGACGAGATCGCGCTCCTTGTCCCACTGTCCGGTAAGGAAGTCGAAGTGGCGCACAAAACGGTCGAGGTAGCCCTCGTCCTCGAATCCAAGCGCCTTCAATACAACGAAGAGCGACAGCCGGCGCTTGCGGGCGACTCTCGTACCTGCCGTGATGTCGCGGTTCGGCTTGGCCTCGACGTCGAACTCGATCCACTCACCGCGGTAGGGGTGAATGGTTCCGGTCACGATGGTCTTCGCGTCACGGCCTGGCTGGAAGATCACGCCGGGCGAACGCACGAGCTGCGAGACGACGACGCGCTCGGTGCCGTTGATGACGAACGTGCCCTTCTCCGTCATCATCGGGAAGTCCCCCATGAACACCGTCTGCTCTTTGATCTCGCCAGTGATGGCGTTCATGAAGCGTGCGCGCACAAAGATCGGCGCGGCATAGGTCATGTCCTTGGCCTTGCACTCCTCGATCGTGAACTTGGGAGGTGGCCGAAGATCTGGGTCATCCGGGTCGAACTCGAGCTCGAGGCGGAGCTGACCGGTGAAGTCCTCAATCGGACTGATGTCGGCAAAGGTCTCAGCAAGACCTTGGTTCAGGAACCAGTTGAAAGAGTCCTGCTGAACTGACACAAGGTCAGGCAGCGGCAACACCTCATCAAGGTTGGCAAAAGAAAAACGATCGGGCGTACGGGAACGAGCCGGCAAAGGTCTACTCCTCGCGGATGGAGGTGGACGACGAGCTAAAAACTGCAAGAACTGCGCGCGAGGTCAGAGACAAGACGTTCCAGGCGCGCGACGGATGAACACAGCAACAGATAAGCATAGCGCCCCGCGTCGGGGACAGCGATACCTAAACCGCCAGACGACGGAGTTTCCGTCGCCCGCCGGGCGGAGCCGAAATTCTACCTCGGCCGGCGCAACGCGCCGACCGGAGGACTACTTGAGCTCGACGGAAGCTCCAGCGGTCTCGAGTTGCGCCTTGGCCTTCTCGGCGTCTTCCTTGGAGACCTTCTCAAGCACGGCCTTCGGCGCCGCGTCGACGAGATCCTTCGCCTCCTTTAGACCAAGGCTCGTAAGCGTGCGCACCTCCTTGATGACCTGGATCTTCTTGTCACCAGCGGCGGTAAGGATGACGTCGAACTCATCCTGCTCCTCCACCACGGCCTCGGCCCCAGCGCCGCCGCCTGCTGCCGGAGCGGCCGCGACCGCTACCGGCGCGGCTGCAGTTACGCCGAATCGGTCCTCAAACTCCTTCAAAAGCTCTGACAGCTCGAGAACTGTCATCGCCGCGATTCCGTCAAGAATCTCTTCCTTCGTCGCCATTTCGGTATTTCCTTTCGTTGCGTCTTCGATCTAGGGGTAGTTCGACCTTCGGGATGACTTCTCAGTCGGTGCTGGCCTCGTCGCCTTCGGCGGCCGTCGGTGTCGACTCTGCTTCGGCGATCTCAGTCGGCGCTGCTTCCGCCTCTGGCGCGGTTTCTGTCTCGGCGGTTGCATCATCCGCCGGTGCAGTGGACGCGGCGGGTGCTTCGTCCTCGACTGCCGCTGCTTCTTCTGCCGGAGCTGCTTCTTCTGCCGGAGCTACCTCGACTGCCGCCTCGGCTGCTTCGACGGGCGCCGCATCGTCTGCTGGCGCCGCTTCTGATTCGAGCGCTAGCGCTTCGGTCGCCTCGACCGGCGCCGAATCTTCTGCCGGAGCTACATCGGTCACTGCCTCGTCGGCTGGCTGGGTGGTTTCGACAGCTGCCGCAGGAGCCTCTTCTGCCGGCTCGGTCTTTCGGCGCTCATCAATCAATGCGCTCAATCCATAGGCAAGCTTGGCCGGCACCGCCTGAAGAAGGGAGGCGAACTGCTGCATCGGAGCTGCGAACATCCCGGCAAGCTGGGCGAGCAACGTGTCACGGGTCGGTAGCTCGGCGAGCGCCGCCGCACCCCGGGCGTCGAGCATGCTCGTCCCGAGGAGACCACCCTTCACCACGAGGTTCGGATTGGTCCGGGCGAAGTCGCGGAGCACCTTTGCGACCTGCGCGACGTCGCCGTCGACGAACGCGATCGCGGTGGGCCCGGTGAGCATCGCGTCCAGCTCAGCGAGACCGAGATCAGCTGAGGCCAGCCGAACGAGCGTGTTCTTGTAGACCTTGTACTCGCCGCCGACCTTGGTCAAGGCCCGTCGGAGCTCGGTCATGTCCGAGACGGCAAGGCCACGGTACTCCGTGAGGATCGCCGCGGCGGCAGTACTCAGCCGGTCTCGGACCTCATCTACGACGGCGATCTTGGCCGGCCGTGGCTCTCGAGCAGTGGTCTCCATTTGTAACTCTCCTCGGTGGTCAAGCCACCGGCATGGCGACGTCCGAGAAGAGAAGCACAACCTCGCTTCGCCTCGTCGGGCGGGCGTATGCCCATTCAGCGCCGGAGCGCACCAGATTTCTTCGGCTTTGCAGTTCTACAGGTCTGCGGCGACCAGTGGTCGCCTGGGTGCAGGATAGCGCGTCGCTACCTGGCGATATTCCAGGTCAGGCCGAAAGCGCCATGTCCTCGTCGGTGATGCGGATCCGGTTCGTGTCGATTCGGATCCCGGGGCCCATGGTCGAGGTCAGCGTGACGGAGCGGATGTACCGCCCCTTGGCGGCCGCCGGCTTCGCCCGCTGGATCTCTTCGAGCACGGCACGCACGTTCTCCAAAAGCTTCGAGGGCTCGAACGACGCCTTGCCGACGCGCACATGGACGTTCCCGACCCGGTCGGTGCGGTACTCGACGCGTCCTGCGCGAAAGTCCCCGACCACCTTGGCCACGTCGGTGGTCACCGTGCCAGTGCGCGGGTTCGGCATCAGGCCTCGAGGCCCGAGCACCCGCCCGAGACGGCCGACCTGCGCCATCAGATCCGGTGTGGCGACGGCTACGTCGAAATCGAGGAAGCCCTCGTTCTCGATCCTGGCGATCAGGTCGTCGGCGCCGACGACGTCGGCTCCCGCCGCCCTAGCCGCCGCAGCGCTCTCCCCTGCCGCGAACACCGCCACGCGGACTTCCCGCCCGGTGCCTGCCGGCAACGACAGCGAACCGCGGACGATCTGGTCCGCACGGCGGGGGTCTACGCCTAGACGGACGGCGAGCTCGATCGTCTCGTCGAACTTCGCCGTCGCCATGCTCTTGACGAGCACTACGGCCTCGACGGGAGCGTGCAGCTGCTCCCGGTCGAAGCTCTTCATCATGTCTTCGTACCGCTTACCCTTCGGCGCCATCTGCGCGTCCTTCCTAACTTCTTTCGAAAATACGAGTCCGTCGCGCTCAGCGCGCGACGGAGATGCCCATCGACCGTGCGGTGCCCTCGACCTGGAGCTTGGCCGCCTCGAGGTCGTTTGCGTTCAAGTCCGGCATCTTCACCTTGGCGATCTCTTCGAGCTGGCCGACCGTGATCGTGCCGGCGTCGGTTCGGCCCGGGGTAACGCTGCCCTTGTCGAGCCCTGCTGCCTCACGGATAAGGACAGTGGTCGGCGGGGTCTTCAAGATGAAGGTGAACGTGCGGTCCTCAAAGATCGTGATCTCGACCGGGATGACCGTTCCGCGCTGGCTCTCGGTCGCGGCGTTGTACTGCTTTACGAACTCCATCGTCTGAATGCCGTGCGGTCCAAGCGCCGTGCCGACCGGCGGCGCTGGCGTTGCCGCTCCAGCTGGGAGCTGGATCTTGACAACGGCGGTTACTCGTCTGCGTGCCATGGTGTTTAGTAAACCTTCCCTGGCCGGCTCCGCCGACCTAGATCATTTCGACTTAGAGCTTTGCGACCTGGCTGAACTCGAGCTCGACCGGTGTCTCCCGGCCGAAGATGTTCACGAGCACCTTCAGCTTCAGCTGGTCCTCGTTGATCTCGGAGACCTCACCGGTGAAGTCCGCGAACGGGCCTTCCTTCACCCGGACGGTCTCGCCGATCTCGTGTTCGAGGCGGGGCCGACGCTGCTTGGTGGCACCGCCGCCGACGGTGTCGCTGCTGACCTGGAGGATGCTCTCCACTTCGGCACGGCTGAGCGGGGTCGGCTTCGTGCCAGGACCTACGAATCCGGTGACGCCTGGAGTCTGACGAACGACTGACCAGGCATCATCGTCGAGGTCCGCGCGGCAGAGCAGGTAGCCGGGGAAGACCTTCTTCTGGACGGTGACCTTCTTGCCGCCTTTGTACTCGACGACGTCCTCGAGCGGGATGACTACCTCGAAGATCCGGTCCTCCATGTTCATCGAGGCCATCCGGCTCTCGAGGTTCGACTTCACCTTGTTCTCGTAGCCGGCGTAGCTGTGCACGACATACCAGGCACCCGGACGGTCATACGGGCTAGGAACGCTAACCACCTCGTCGCCGTCGCCGTCGAGCAACTCCGCGAGTGCGTCCTCGTCGATGGCGACGTCATCGGTCACGACGTCTGACTCATTCATCTCTGTACCGCTGTCGTTGGTCATCTCTCATCTACCTTCATGAAACCGGTCGGCGCCTGCGCGCGCTTCGTCGCACCTTCGTTGTCGCTCCCACGCTTCTGACGGGGCGCAGCCTAAGTCTTGAACAGGAAGAACACGCCCTTGGCGAAGGCGTAGTTCAAGAAGAAGATCAGCGCTGCCAAGAACAGCAACGTGGTCAGCACCACTGTCGAGTAGTTCACGACCTCGGAGCGGTTCGGCCACAAGACCTTTTGAAGCTCGCCTTTGACCTCACGGAGGTACTGGGCGAACCGTTTGCCAGCACCAGGACGCCCCGGCTCGGGGGGTCGGCGCTGGCCAGCCGTGGGCGGGGGTCGGCGCGCGGCAGGGGTACCGTCGGGGCCGAGCTGGCCCTGGCGCTGAAGCTGGCGCTTCGTCTGTCGGTTCACGAACGTCCTCGAATCACGGGTGAGCAGGGCAGGAGGGACTCGAACCCCCAACCGTCGGTTTTGGAGACCGGTGCTCTACCAATTGAGCTACTGCCCTTTGATTGGCGAAACACCACCCTGAGGTGTGCCACGGCCTCTCAGGGCGACCCAGATTATCACCTGAGTGGCAACACTCCCCGCTGGCATCGTCGATCACAACGCCACCACGGTCGAACTCCCGCCGAGGCGGCATTTCCGTCTCCGCCGAATCGACAGAGATCGCCTCCCGATGCGTGGTGCATCGGGGAGTTCTACTTAGCGGGTCTCCCGGTGCAAGGTATGCACGCGGTCGTGGCTGCAGTACTTCTTCATCTCGATCCGCTCACGGTCGTTGTTCTTGTTCTTGGTCGTGATGTAGTTGCGGTTCTTGCAGACCTCGCACTCCAAGGTGATCTTGATCCGCCGCTCGTTCTTCGCCACGTCGGGCTCCTTTGACTCATCGCCCGCAGGCTCAATGCAGATAGTAGTAGCGGCGGCGGGACTCGAACCCGCGACATCACGATTATGAGCCGTGTGCTCTGACCGACTGAGCTACGCCGCCATGTCTGGCGAGCCCTCTGTGGGGATTGAACCCACGACCCCTTCCTTACCATGGAAGTGCTCTACCACTGAGCTAAGAGGGCGCGTCGAAGGCCTCGACTCGGGGATGTTAACCCTTCCGCCGGGTCGACTTCGCCAGCCCCGCATCTAACCTAGGGCCGTGCTCGTCCGCCCGGCTGCCACAAGCGACTCCGAAGCGATCCGAGAGATCTACAACGTCGAGGTACTCGGATCTACCGTAACTTTCGATCTGGTCCCGAGAACCCCCGACGAGCAGGACGAATGGATGGAATCTCACGCCGGCGTCTACCCGGTCATCGTCGCTGAAGACGACGGTCGAGTGATCGGATTCGCGAGTCTGTCCCCGTACCGCTCACGACCTGGATACTCAACCACGGCCGAGGACTCCGTCTACGTGGCGGCGTCGTACCGGGGAGTCGGCGTCGGCAAGCTGTTGCTCGCCGAGCTCGTCGAACGCGGGAAGGCACACGGATTCCACGCAATCATGGCGAGGATCGTCGGCGACCATGCAGCGTCGATCTCGCTCCATCGCTCGTGCGGCTTCGAACTCGTCGGCATCGAACGCGAGGTTGGGCGCAAGTTCAGCAAGTGGCTCGACGTCGCCTTGATGCAGCGCCTTCTCTGATTCAGCCGGCCGCCGCGTCGAGAGAGGACTGACCCGAGAATGCGTCGCCTGCCTCATGCGCTTCCGCTGGCTCCCCCACTCACCAGTCGGTGCACGCTCAGCGTCCTCGGACCCACGCTTTTGGCGATGCCGGTCGTCGAGACGCCGGCGCTCGCGACAACGCCGGAGGTCCGGGTCTCGGTGAAAGCGCGGGCAAGCGGGATGGTCAAGCCCTAGATGAGACGGGCTCGCGCACCTCTCGCGAGTGGATCATGCGGCGAACGCGCTCGTAGATCCGGAGACGGACCGTCGGCCCGACGACGACCAGCGCGATCGCGACCAAGAGCAGCGAGAACAGCACGAGAAACTCCGGATTGGAGTTCTCGAGCTCGCTGCCAAGCACCTCGCCACCAGGCAGCCCGAGGAAGCAGCTGACCGCCGAGACACCACAGACGAGCTTTCGGACCTTGCCCTGCGCGATCGGCGCGAGGAAGACGATGCCCCACGCCAGGTACCACGGCTGAAGGACCGGGCCGAGCATCGCCACGGCGATCAGTGTCCATCCGATGGCACTGAGCGAGCCGATCCGCTCCGATCGAAGCAGTAGCACGAGGCCGATCGCGACCGCTAGCGCGAGCGCGGAGCCGCGAGCGATTGTCAAAAGTGGATGGCCGAGGCTGCCGAGTCCGACGAGTTTCGCCACCTGGCCGGCAAGCAGGCCAAGACCGGTCGCCGGGTCGAGCCAGCTACGTACGCTGTCGGGGTTCGAGAGACCAGCGACCCATCGCCACCCGACTCCGGCGAGCTGCGACGAGGCGGCCATCGCCACACCGGCGATGGCGAACGCGCTGAGCATCGGTCGAATTCGTTCACGGACACTCTTGCCGGTGCCGAGCCACTCCCAGCCGATGTAGATGACTCCGATGAAGCCGGGAATCTTGATCGCGGCGGCGATCCCGCAGAGAAAGATCCCGAGGACGGGTCGACCCCGCTTAAAGAGGGCGTAGCCCGAGAGCAAGAAGCCGAGCATCAGGGCGTCGTTGTGCTCTCCAGCCACCAGGTTCAACAAGATCAGCGGGTTCAACACTGCAAGCGAGAACGCAGTCGCCTGATCGCGCCCAAACGATCGCGCGATCGACGGCACCGCGGCTGCGAACATCACCACGCCGAGTAGCGCGAGGCCCCGGAGCGCCTCGACGGTCGCGAGCACGTTGTGGCGCATCGCCTCGACGATCCAGCCATCGGCGACGAGGAAGACCGGCCCGTACGGCGACGTCACGTTCTGCCAGATCCTGGCGGTCAGTGCATCAAAGGTGGTCCCTGTGCTCAAGAGCCCCGGCCCGTAGAGGTAGGGGTTGATGTGGTGGCTCATCAGCTCGCCCTGGGCCGCGTAGCTGTAGGCGTCGTTCGAGAACAGCGGCGCGACGATGAGCAGCGGCAACGTCCAGGCGACGAAGACGGGGATCAGGCGTCGGACGGGAATGCCCTTTATCCGCGAGGCCAGCTGAATGACGTCGTACCAGGCCCGCAGCATCAACAACATGCCGCCGTAAACCCCAAAGACGCCGAGGAAGAGCCACTGCCCAGGTCCACCGATCTGGGGGGCAGGATGTGAGGCAGGGATGCCGAACCACCAGGCGCCCGGCAGTTTCAACGTGAACGGCGAGTTCTGCTGCGACGCTCCAGCCAGGATCGCGACCGAGCCGACGAAGCCGAGCAGCGCCGGTCGGCAGAGCAGCTTGTTGAGCGGCGTCACGTCGGCGACGTAGATCTCCTGGTCATCTCGCGCCTTCAAGCTGGTTGGACGCAACAGCAGCGAGACGAGCCGCATCGAGATGAGCGCACGAAGGGAAATAAGGGGGGAGAAGAGCGAGCGACCAGGCGATCGGTGCCGCACGGTGGCGTTCTCCTCGGGGCCTTCAGAGAGCGAAAGCACGTTTCGATTGTATCGACCACAGATGGCGGCGGAAATCGCGCGCCTGGCGGCGTCGGTCACGACTTCTTCACTCGATCGAGAGACGCGAATCGGGAAGGTGCTGGCGGAGACAGCTGTGTCTTAGACGTCGTGACACAGCTGTCTCCGATGCCTTTCGACATCACACGGTGGGCCGGGAAGGATTCGAACCTTCGAAGGCTGAGCCGGCAGATTTACAGTCTGCTCCCGTTGGCCACTTGGGTACCGACCCGTCGGCGGGAAACCATACCTGATCGCGGCCCACCACTTGCCAGTGCAGTTCTCGCCTCGGTATCGCCTGCTGAGCAGATAGCGTTGGCGCCATGCCTACCTTCGACATCTCCTCAGAGGTTGACTTCCAAGAGGTTCGCAACGCCATCGATCAGGCGAGCCGCGAGGTCACCACCCGCTTCGACTTCAAAGACACCGGCGCCAGCATCGAGCTGAAAACCGACGACATCGAGCTGAACGCCCCGTCCGAGGACCGCCTCCGTGCGCTCGTTCAGGTGGTAGAGGAGAAGCTCGTGCGGCGAAACGTCTCGCTAAAGGCACTCTCCTACGAAAAGGTCGAGCAGGCGAGCCACGGCGCGCTCCGCCAGCACGTCAAGTTGCAGGCAGGCATCTCACAGGATCACGCGAAGACGATTAACCGCACGATCAAAGAGATCGGCGTCAAGGGCGTGAGCTCACAGTCCCAGGGCGAGCAGATCCGGGTGTCGGGCAAGAAGCGTGACGATCTACAAGCAGTGATCACGCAACTAAAGGAGAAGGATCTCGGCATCCCGCTCCAGTTCGGCAACTTCCGGGACTGAACCGAGGCTGCGACACCTGTTGGCATCGGCAGCCAAGGGGGCTTGCCGCCTAGAAGAGCAGCGTCGCCTGGTGCGCGAACGAGACCAGCGGCTGTGGCCAGATCCCGAGCACCACCGTCGCGCCGAGCACGAACACGAGCCCTGCCAACATCCACGGTGAGATCTTGAGTGCCTGCTCGGTCCCTTGTGCGGAGACTACGCGGGTGAGCAGTGAGGTAGTGCCACCGTCGCTCGAGAGGCCCTCGAGCGCGTCATCTGCCGCGCGCTCGGTGCTCGCAAACATCGTCAGCACGACCCGGAGGTAGAAGAAGACCGCGACACCTGCAGAGAGCATCGCGATCACGGCGAGCGCATAGGAGTGCGCTTCGACCGCGGCCTCGATCACGTAGAACTTGGCGAAGAAGCCCGTCGTGAAGGGTGCGCCTGCCTGGGCGAGGAGCAGCACCGCGAAGCTAGTGGCGACAAAGGGGCTCCGCTTTGCAAGCCCGCGGTAGCTATCGATGTCGTGGCCGTCATCCGCTTTGCCCGCGACCATGTTGACGATCGCGAAGCTGCCAAGCGCTAGCAGGCTGTAGGCGAAGAGGTAGTAGAGCGCGCCCTGTGCTCCGGCAATCGTCCCAGCCTGGACGCCGACGAGGATGAACCCGGCGTGGTTGATCGAGGAGTAGGCGAGCATGCGCTTCATGTCCCGCTGCGCGAGCGCAACGGTCGCGCCAAGGAGCAGGGTCGCCGTCGCGATCACCCACAGTGCCGGCTGCCAGGTCGAGGCCAACGTCGGCATCGTCGAGAGCAGCACCCTGAGGAGGGCCATGAAGCCACCGACCTTGGCAACTGCTGCCATGAATCCAACCGCCGGGGTAGGGGCTCCGGCGTAGACGTCGGGCGTCCACATGTGAAATGGCACGGCTGCGACCTTGAAGGCGAAACCGACGATGAGCAGGGCTAGACCGCCCATCAGCACGCCGTCGCTCACGACGACGTTCTTGGCAAGGAATGCGCCGATCTCCCCGAGGTTCGTCGAGCCGGTAGCTCCGTAGGTAAGGGCGATGCCGTAAAGGAAGATCGCCGACGAGAACGCTCCGAGCACGAAGTACTTCATCGCCGACTCCGCCGACGCTTCGCGCCGGTGGTCGAACCCGGCCATTACGTAGAGCGGGATGGAGAGGATCTCGAGTGCCAGGAAGATCAAGATCAAGTCGTTCGCCGAGCCCATCAACATCGCGCCCGACCCCGAGATCAGTGCGAGCACGTAGTACTCAGGGCCCCTGATCTCTTCTTGGCGCAGGTAGCCAGCGGCGAAAAAGGACGCGACGATCACCACGCACGAGACCAGCACCAGGCCGAAGCAGGCGAAGCCGTCGACGTCCATCGAACGCGCGACCGCCTGGAACGCTCCGTGGTCAGAGACGAGGTGCCACAAAAAGAGCGAGGCGATGAGCGACGACATGCCGATCGCAGCGGTTGTCAGCGCATAGGCCTCGGTAGGGATCGGCCGAGAGACGAGGGCAGAGACGCCGAGTAGGAACAACATCCCGCCGAGCAAGATCAGCTCGGGCAAGATTGCGGTGTAGTCGACATGGGGCAGGGTGATTGTTGCCGCCGCGAGGATCGAGATCACTGTCCACTCCCTCCCTGCAGCGCCTGCGTAGTGATCGCTGGCAGGCCAGGTGCGGGCACGTTCGCATGTCCCACCTGGACGACGTGGTTGACGAGGTTGTCGACCGTCGGGGTGATCCGGCTCAGGATCGGCGCCGGCCAGACACCGAGGAAGACGATGATCACAATCAGCGGCGCGATCACCGCGCGCTCCGACCAGGTCATCTCCGGGAATGCGCCCTCCGGCGGTGCCTCGGACTCAGGTGAGTGGAATACCTGCTGGTAGCCCCAGAGCATGTAGATAGCGGCAATCACGATTCCACCGGTCGCGACCACGGCATACCAGCGGTGGGTGATGAAGGTTCCCGCCAAGATCAAGAACTCACCGACGAATCCGTTGAGTCCAGGTACCCCGATCGACGCCATCACCACGACCGTGAAGGTTCCAGCAAGCAGCGGTGCCCGATGCTGGAGACCCCGCAGCGGCCCGATCTGGAACGTGCCGGTCCGCTTGTAGATCATCGCTATCAACAAGAAGAGCGCCGCTGTGTAGATCCCGTGGTTCACCATCTGTAGCACCGCACCTGAGACCGACTCGCTCGTTAGCGCGAACGCGCCCAACACGATGAAGCCCATGTGGGCGAGCGATGAGTACGCGACGAGGCGCTTCAGATCCCGTTGGGCAGCAGCGACGATGCCGCCGTAGATGATGCCGATGACGCCGAGCACCATCAGCAACGGTGCGATCACCACGACCGCGTGCGGGAAAAGCGCCAGGTCGAAGCGCACGATCCCGTAGGTTCCGAGCTTGGCCATGATGCCGGCGAGCACGATCGAGCCGGAGGCGGGTGCCTCCGCGTAGGCATCTGGTGACCAGGTGTGGAACGGGAAGACCGGGGCCTTCACGACGAACGCGATCGTGAAGCTGAGCAAGAGCAGCATCCCTGCCATCGAGGAGAGGTGGGTGTTGGCGAGCGCGCTCACCGAGAACGTCGTGACGCCGGTCTGGCTCTTGTGGATGAAGACCAAGGCGATGATGCCGACGAGCAGCATCGCGGAGGCGACGAAGGTGTAGACGAAGAACTTCGTTGCCGCATAGCCGCGTCGCTCGTGGCCCCATCCGGCGATGATGAAGTACGCAGGTACGAGGGTTGCCTCGAAGAAGAGGAAAAAGACCAGTACGTCGGTCGACAAGAAGCTCCCGAGGCAGGCCGATTCGAGGAGCAGCAGCCAGACGGTGAAGCTCTTCTCGTTCTCCCGCTCGCCCGTTCCGAGCAGCGCTATGGGAAAGAGCAGCGCCGACATCACGACGAGGAACAACGAAATGCCGTCGACGCCGAGCGACCACGAGATGCCAAGCGGTGCCACCCAGGGGTGCACAGAGGTCATCTGCAGGCCGCCAACGCCGCTGTGGAACTCTCCGAAGACGACCGCGGAGAGCGCCAGCACGGCGAGGGTGGTGACGATCCCGATCGAACGAACCGCCGTCGTCACCGATTTCGGAACGAGCAGCAGCAAAAAGGCCGCGCCGGCAGGCAGCAATACAAGGACCGTCAGGAACGGGAAGGCTCGCTGTGCCGATGACGATGCCGCGACTCCGAAGATCGCGGCGAGTTCGCTGTGGCCCATCTCAGCCCTTCGCCCTGATCAAGAAGTACGCGACCAGAACGACGGTCCCGCCGATGATGCCGAGTGCGTAGTTCCTGACGTAACCGGTCTGAACCTTGCGCAGGCGGCCGCCGATCGTGCCCACGACGCCAGCTATGCCGCGCACCGCACCGTCGATCACCTTGGTGTCGACGACGGTCGCGCTGAACGTGGCGAGCGCGGTGCTCGGACGGGCGATGAAGCGGTCATACGCGGCGTCGATGTACCAGGCATGGAGGAGAAAGCGCGGCTCGAGCTTTGGTCGATCGACCGTGTCGCGCCACAAGAAGTACGCGGCAACGACCCCCGAAAGCGCCAGCACGGCCTCGACGAGCGAGAACGCCCACACTTTTCCAGGGGAGTCGTGCGGATTAAAGAGCGTCGCGCCGACCACCGGCGAGAGCCAGCGCTCCAAGAACACCAGGTGCGGATGGACCGGGAGGTTGAGGATCCCTCCGAAGAACGCGGCGACCGACAACACCACGAGGGGGATCGTCATCACTCGTCCGGGCTCGTGCGGGTGCAGCCCACGAGCCCCTTCGTGCCCACCATGACCCGCATCGACCAACTCCGAGTCCGACTTCGCCCACCGCTCGGAGCCGTAAAAGACGAGGAAGTACTCACGGCCTACGTAGTAGGCGGTCACCACCGCGGTCAACGCACCTACTGCCCAGAGCGCGGGCGTCACTGACCATGCGTTCTCTAACACGTTGCCCTTCGAGAAGAACCCGGAGAACGGCGGCACGCCAGCGATCGAGAACCAACCGATCCCAAAGGTCAACGCTGTGAGCGGCATGTACTTGCGAAGCGCTCCCATGAGCTTGATGTTTTGCTCGTCGCCCATGCCATGGATGACCGAACCCGCACCCAAGAACAAGAGCGCCTTGTAGAAGGCATGCGTCAACATCAAGAAGATCGCGGCGACATAGGCGCCACAGCCGACGGCTAAGAACATGTAACCGAGCTGGGAGACTGTTGAGTAGGCGAGCACCTTCTTGATGTCGGTCTGCGCGCAGCCAGCCATCGCCCCGACGAATGCGGTCGCGACGCCGATCCAGGCAACGGTGTGGGCGGCGTCGGGCGCAAGGTGCAGGATCGGACTTATCCGACACATCAGATAGACACCTGCGGTAACCATCGTCGCCGCGTGGATGAGTGCCGAAACCGGCGTCGGGCCCTCCATGGCATCAGCTAGCCACGGGAACAGCGGCAGCTGTGCGGACTTGCCCGCAGCGCCGAGGAAAAACAAGAGCGCAATCGCCACCAGATCGGTGCCCGACACGTTGCCGAGGCGGCTGAAGATCGTCGTGTATTGGAGGCTGCCGGTGCGCTCGAAGACGAGGAAGATGCCAAGCAGGAGCCCGGCGTCGCCGATCCTGTTGTAGATCATCGCCTTCTTGCCAGCAGAGGTCGCAGCCGGACGGCCGAACCAGAATGCGACGAGGAAGTAGGAGCAGACCCCGACGCCCTCCCAGCCGAAGAACGTCACGATCAAGTTCCCGCCAAGAACGAGCATCAACATCGAAAAGACGAAGAGGTTCAGATAGAGGAAGAACTTCGGGTAGCCCTCGTCGTGCTCCATGTAGCCAATGGAGTAGAGGTGGATGAGCGAGCTCACCCCCGTCACGAAGGCTGCCATCGTCATCGAGAGCGGGTCGATAAGAAGTCCGACATTGACCCGCAGCCTGCCCGCGGCGAACCAGTTGAACCACGGTTCGTTGACGATCCGCGCGCTCGGTGCCCGCTGGAAGAGCGCAATAAAGACGATGACGGTGGCGACGAAGCTGAGTGCCACGAGCGCGGTCGCGATCCAGCCCGAGAGTGGGTTGCCTAGCCGCTTGCCAAAGAGCGCGAGCAGTGCGAATCCCGCTAGCGGGAAGGCAGGGATCAGGAATGCCGCGTGGATCATCGAGGGATCAGCCCTTCAACATGTGCGCGTCGTCGGCAGTGGCGCCTGGTTTGCGTCGAAAGATGGCGACGATGATGCCAAGGCCGACGACGACCTCTGCTGCCGCGACTACGAGAACGAAGAAGACGGCGATCTGTCCACCGACGTCGTTTAGCTCACGGGCGAACGTGACGAACGTCAGGTTCGCGGCGTTCAACATCAGCTCGACGCACATGACCATCACGAGCACGTTTCGCCTGATGAGCAGCCCGATCGCGCCGATCGTAAAGACCACCGCAGCGAGTGTGAGATACCAGGAGGCGGCGATACTCATCGAAGTGACGCCTCGTCCTCGGCGCTCGTCTGGTCCGCGTCGTGACCAACCGCGGCGTCACGACTGGCAGCTAGCTCACGTGCCTCTTTGCCGCCGATCTCCACCTCCACGTTTTCGTGGCCGTCGTGTCGTCGTGCGAGCACGACAGCTGCGACCACGGCCACGATCAGCAACGCGGACGTCACCTCAAAGGGCAGTAGGTAAGTACTAAAGAGCGAGTCGCCGATCACGTTCACGTTGGCACCGTGGCCCGTTAGTGATCCAGTGACCGAGTGCGCTCCGGTCACCCACTGGCCGGTGCCGAGCAGCAGCACTTCGACCAGCACCGCCAACCCGAGGACGATCGCGCCGATCCGCTGCGCAGAGGAGTTCTCGACGGAGATCCGTTCGTTTCGGTCCACGCCGAGCAGCATGATCACGAACAGGAACAAAACGACGATCGCTCCGGCGTAGACGATGATCTGCACCGCGGCGAGGAACTGTGCGTTCTCCTCGACGAAGAGCACCGCGATGCCGAACAGCGTCATGATCAAGCTGAGCGCGGAGTGCACCGGGTTCTTCATGAACACCACACCGAGCGCGCCGGCGATCACGATCACCGCCGCGATGACGAAGGTGATCGCGTCGGGGATCGTCGCTGTAGCGAGCAGTCCGGAAACCATCAGATGACGTTCCCGCCGAATCGGGCCGGGATCTTGTTGCGCGAGATTCGGCGAATCGAGATATTTCCCGTGGCCTCGTCGTCTCGGTTGTCGCTCTGGCCTGCCTCTGGATGGCGCACCCCGTAGCCGAGCTCGCCGGACCACTGCACCTGACCTTCGTAGGCCGCCGAGCCCGACGCCGAGGTCGCTCGCATCCAGCCAGAAGTGTGCTCGTCCTCGCCCTCGCGCCAGTCCTCCCAGGGCAGGTGCTGAGGTTTCCCGGCGTCGTCTACGACAAGCTCGTCCTTGGTGTAGATCGCATCGGACCTGCTCGTAAAGGAGAACTCGAAGAGCTTGGATTCCGTGATCGCCTCGGTTGGGCAGGCCTCTACGCACATGTCACAGTGGATGCAGCGCAGGTAGTTGATCTCATAGACGAACCCGTAGCGCTCACCTGGTGAGACGGGACTGTCCGGCGAGTTGTCCGCGCCGCGCACGTAGATGCAGTCCGCCGGGCAGACAGCGGCGCACAGCTCACAGCCAATGCACTTCTCCATGCCGTCTTCGTAGCGATTAAGGACGTGGCGGCCGTGCAGGCGGGGCGGCTTTGGCCGCTTGTCAACTGGGTATTGAGTGGTGACCCGAGGCTCGAAGACCTGACGCATCGCGATGAAAAATCCACCAAAGGGGTGGAGACCTCCGTCTTCGGCCATAGCTAGTGCACCTCCCCCTCATCACTTCCGCTCCGATGCAGCTCGACGACTCCTGGAACGACAGGCCGCAAAGAACCAGTTCGCGAGGCGAAGGCGGCACGGGCCAGCCGACGACTTCTCGCCACGCGGATGGATTGAAACAAGAGCAACCAGCCGAGAAGGAAGACACCGATCAGGGCAATACCGGCCGCCCTCGACTCGATGAGCGCGGTGATGATCAACAGCCACCCGAGCGAGACCGGGATCAGAACCTTCCAGCCAAGATCCATCAGCTGGTCGTAGCGCATCCTGGGAAGCGCGGCTCGGATCAAGACCTGGAAGTAGAGGAACAAGAAGGTCTTCACGAGGAACCACGCGATCGGCCAGAGCCAGGTGAGGAAGTGGAAGCCCGGGCCATCCGGTCCGCCGAAGAACAGCGTCACGACGATGGCCGACATCGTGATCGTGTTCATGAACTCGGCGAGGAAGAAGATCGAGAACCGGAAGGACGAGTACTCGGTATGGAATCCACCGCCGAGCTCGGACTCGCCCTCGGCGAGGTCGAAGGGCGGCCGGTTCAGCTCCGCGGTCGACGCGATGAAGAAAACGACGGCAGGGACAATACCGAGCCGGATGAGGTTCCAGTCCCAGAAATGCGACGCCTGCGATGCCACGATCGCCCTCGTGGAGAGGCTGTGCGACTCGATCACCACCACGATGATGCTGAGCCCCATAGCTGCTTCATAGGAGATCATCTGCGCGCTCGCTCGCACCGAGCCAAGGAGCGGATACTTCGAGCCCGACGACCAGCCCGCGAGCATCGTTCCGTAGACCGCGATCGAAGAGAGCGCCAAGAGCAGCAAGATCCCGATCGGCGGGTCGGCGACCTGGAGCTCGACAGTGTGGTGTGCAATCGTTACGACGCCACCGACGGGCACGATCGTAAAGATGAGCAGCGCGGGGATGAGCGCGAGAAACGGCGCCAGCTTGAAGACGAACCGATCGGCCTGTGCCGGCATCAGGTCCTCTTTAAAGAGCAGCTTGGTCCCGTCGGCGAGGGTCTGCAACAGACCAAACGGTCCGGCGCGGTTCGGCCCGATGCGGTCCTGCATGTCCGATATGACCTTGCGCTCGAACCAGATCATGAGCACCACCGAACCGAGCAGGGCACCGAACGCTACGAGCACCCTGACCAGCATGATCAAGATGACCGCTAGGCCGACGCCGTTCGAGAAGAGTGGATCGCCCATCAGATGGTCTCCAATCGAACGTCGGTCGCGAGCAACGACGCCTCGATCAAGGCGGCGAGGTCGCACTCCCCCGCGACGTCCTGGGTAAATCGGGACGCAACGACGTGACGGTCGATCGACTCGTCGGCGGTCGTCGCGATCTCGACCGAGCCGCTCGCGGAACGGACACGAACCTTGTCGCCCGAGGTCACACCAAGTTTTGCCAGCTCGGACGGATGGACCCGAAGCGTCGGCGAACTCGCCAGTCCCTGCATCGACGGACTCGTCTCGACGAGCGTGCCTTCGTCGTAGAGCGACCTGCCGAGCACCAGCCGCTGTGAGTAGGCGTCAAGTCGTGGCGCGACGACAACCGCGCTCGACATCACCAGTGCTGTCGCTGGAGTCGCATTTGGCACTTCGAACTCCTGTGACTGCCCGCCTACCGGTTCGCCGGTGCCGACCCGGATCGGGGCACCCTGTTCGAAGACCGAGGTGATCCCTGGCGTCGCGATCGGATCGATCGGCCGCGGGAGCGATGCAACGAGGGACTTATCGAAAGGCACGACGACGCCATCGCGGCGGTCTGCGTCGCCAAGAAGCGCTGCGTCCACCCCGGCATAGGCCGGCGCGACTCGGGAGATCTCATCGGTCAAGGACTCGAGCGTCGCGGCGCCAAGCGGGGCCCCTAGCCGCGCGCCGATCTCGGTGGCGACGATCCACGGCGCCCAAACCACGCCTGGCGTCGCTACCTTCGCGGCGAGCCGGGAGACCCTTCCCTCAAGATTGGTGGTGGTGCCAGAACGCTCGCCATCCGCGGTAACAGGGAGCACGACCGTCGCGCCCGAACTTGAGGCGTCGAGGTTCGTGGCGAGCGAGAGCACGAACGGAACTCGCTCGAGCGCTGCTTTGGCAAGCGAGCGGTCGGGGAAGTCGGAGAGCGGATCGGCGCCGAGCAGAACCAGGACGGCGATGTCGCCCGCCGCAGCTGACTGAAGAATGTGGGTCGCGTCCCTACCTGCACTCAAGGGCAGCTCTCCCCATTCGCGAGTCAGCTCCTCTGATGCAGAAGCGAGGGCCACACGACCTGGAGCAACTCCGGGAGCAAGGCCCATGTCGAGTGCTCCGTGCACGTTCGCCCTGCGAAGCGCCGAGAGGAACCGTGCTCCTGGTAGCCCGGCATGGAGCGCCGCTGCCGACGAAGCAATCGTCTCCCCAGACTCAGCAAGTGACGGCCGCCCGAGCACTACGACGACGTCGCTCCCGTCACCGATCAGCGCGCGGGCTCGACGAAGGTCCTCGAGTGCATCGCCCTCGGCCTCTGCCTGCTCGGAGTCCCCGACGAGCCCCTCTGCGAGCAGCCTCGACTCGCCAGGCACATAACTAAGGCGAACCTCGGCCAAGGAGCTCAACGACGTCTCGACCGGCGAGATCTCAACGAGCTTGGTCGCGTTGGCCAGCGCGGCCGCCCGCAGGCGCAAGAAGAGCACGGGCAGCTCCTCGCGCAGATCCGGGCCGAGAAGGATCACGACCCGAGCCGAGCAGGCCTCGTCGATGGTCGCCCTCGGCAGACCGAGCACGGTCTCTGCAGGAAGGCCGTCGCCAAGTTGGGCATCGACGGAGTCAGTACCGAGCACCGATTTCGCGAGCTTCGCCCAGGCGTACGCGTCCTCGTTGGAGAATCTCGCGCCACCCACAACCGCGATCGAGGCAGCGTCGGCCGCCTGCGCGTCCCGAAGCGCGGTCGTGGCCGCGGCAAGTGCCTCATGCCAGCGAACCTCGACGAGTGCGTCGCCTTTTCGCAGCATCGGTTGGGTTACGCGGTGCTCGCCGTAGAGCGTCTCGAAGCTGAAGCGCCCCTTGTCACAGAGCCAGCTCTGATTGACCGGGTCGGAGTCGATACCGAGAAAGCGGACGAGCTTGCCCGCTGAGGACTGCGCAACATGGCGGCAGCCGACCGAGCACGTAGTGCAGGTCGACTCCACCTGCTCGAGGTCCCACGGACGCGCCTTGAAGCGGTACGGTGCCGCGGTCAACGCCCCTACCGGGCAGATCTGGATGGTGTTGCCCGAGAAGTACGAGTTGAACGGCTTCGTCGGGAACGGCGAGATCTCGATCAGGTCGCCACGAGCGGACATGTCGATCTCGGCGTCGCCGGCGATCTCGTCGGCGAACCTCGTGCAGCGCGCGCATTGGATGCAGCGTTCACGATCGAGTTCGACGAAGTGGCCGATCTCGATCGGCTTTGCCCAGTGACGCTTCTCCTCTACGAACCGGCTCTCCCCTGGACCGTGCGAGAGCGCTTGGTCCTGGAGCGGGCACTCCCCACCCTTGTCGCAGACCGGGCAGTCCAACGGGTGGTTGACGAGCAAAAACTCGAGTACGCCCTCTTGGGCTTTTCGGGCCTTGTCGGAGTTCGTGAGCACCTCGAGGCCGTCAGCGACCTTCAAGAAGCACGCAGGCTGCAAGCTAAATCCCCTGGGTCCGGAGACCTCGACGAGGCACATCCGGCACATACCGACCGGCTCCATACGGGGGTGGTAGCAAAACCGCGGGACGAAGACTCCCTCGCGCTCGGCCGCGGCGATGATCAGCTCACCTGGATGTGCCTTGATCGGCGTCCCATCGACGGTGATCGAGATCATCTCCTCGGCAGCCTCGGAGGACCTGGCGCGAATGTCGGTCATCAGTGGCTTCCCATCGGGCAGCCGCCGCCGGTTATGTGAGCGAGGAACTCGTCTCTAAACATCCGGATCCCCGACGCAATAGAGGAAGGTATCGACGGCCCGAGCACGCAGATCGTGGTCTGTTGCGGCGGCCACGACACCCCTGGCGAGATGTTGTCGCAGACGTCCATGAGTAGATCGAGATCCTCCTCACGCCCATAGCCCTGCTCGATGCGCTGCAAGATCTTCTCCAACCATCCCGAGCCCTCCCGGCACGGGGTGCATTGACCACAGGACTCCCGGCGGAAAAAGCGCGTGATCCGCCAAGCTGCCCGTACGACACAGGTGGTGTCGTCCATGACCACAATCGAACCGGACCCGAGCATCGAGCCCGCCTTGCCAACGGCGTCCTGGTCGAGGCCGAGGTCGAGCTGGTCGGGACCGAACCACGGTGCGGAGACGCCGCCTGGGATGAAGGCCTTCACGTCGCCACCACCTCGAACGCCTCCGCCCAGCGAGGGATCGAAGATCAGGTCGCGGAAGGTGGTCTTCGACATCTCAAGCTCGTACCAGCCCGGCCGATTCACTCGACCAGAGAGGGCGAACAGGCGCGTCCCCGTCGAGGACCCTTCGCCGAGTGCAGCGAACGCTTCGCCGCCGTTCTCGACTATCCACGGCAGGTTCGAGACAGTCTCGATGTTGTTTACAACCGTCGGCTCGCCGTAAAGCCCCATCACGGCGGGAAAACTCGGCGGCTTGATTCGGGGGAAGCCCCGCTTGCCTTCGAGGCTCTCGATGAGCGCCGTCTCTTCGCCACAGATGTAGGCGCCAGCTCCAGGATGGATGACGAGGTCGAGCGAGAACTCCGAGTCAAAGATCCGAGGGCCGAGCGCGCCGTGCTCGTAGGCCTCGTTACAGGCCTGGATCAGGCGCTCGAAGCCGAGAGCGAACTCACCGCGGCAGAAGATGAACGCCTTCGTCGCCCCGATTGCGTAGGCCGCGATGATCGTTCCTTCGATGATCTGGTGGGGATCTCGCTCGACGAGCAGGTGGTCCTTGAATGTGGCGGGCTCGGACTCGTCACCGTTTACGACGAGGTAGGCGATCGACGCCTTCCGCAGCATCGACCACTTCCTGCCGGCCGGGAAGCCTGCTCCGCCGCGACCGAGCAGGCTCGCCTTGTTGACCTCTTCGGCGACCTGCTCCGGCTGGAGCGTAAGTGCCTTTCGAAGTCCGTCATAGCCGCCGGTCGCCAGGTACCGCTCGCGCGTGTGGGAGTCGTCATAGCCAAGGCGTCGGGTGACGATCGGAGCCGCATTGGTGATCATCGTGCGACGTCTCCGACCGGGTCCACCTCGAGGCCGTTCGACCGATCAACCCGGGAGAGCACGCCGTGGGCTGGCACGATGTCGGCGAGAGCCCCGCTTCGCAGATCCGCTACGAGACCGTCAAAGCCCGCCGCGTCGAGCGGGCCGAAGAAGCGGTGGTTCACTTGCACACACGGTGCCAGGTCACAGCCCGCCAGGCACTCGGCATCTTCGATCGTGAAGAGTCCGTCATCGGTCGTTTGGCCGACTCCGATGCCGAGTGAGGACTCGGCGTGCTCGAGCACCTCATAGGCGCCATTCAGCATGCAGGCGATATTGGTGCAGACCGCGACGACGTACCTACCGACCGGCTCGGTGTGCAACATGTCGTAGAAACTCGCCGTGCCGTAAACCTCCGCAGGGCTGACGCCGCACAGCTCGGCGATGTCCTCCATCGCCTCCTCGCTCAGGTAGCCATCCTGGGCCTGGGCCAGGTGGCAGAGCGGGATCAACGCGGATCGTGACTTGGGGTAGATCTCGGCGAGTCGACGCGCCCGGACGAGGTTTTCTTCGCTCAGGTGAGCCACTAGCGGTCGACCTCCCCGAGAACCGGGTCGACCGACGACAAGATTGCGACTGCGTCAGCAAGGAGGCCGCCACGAAGTAGCGCCGGGACACTCTGCAGGTTCACAAAGCTTGGAGCCCGGACATGGAGCCGGTAGGGCTTGTTGGAGCCGTCAGAAACGAGGTAGCAGCCGAGCTCGCCTCGTGGCGACTCGACGGCGACATAGACCTCACCCTCGGGCGGCTCGATACCGCGGGTGAAGAGCTTGAAGTGGTGGATAAGTGCCTCCATGGACTCATCAATTCGGGCCCTGGGCGGTGGCGTGACCTTGGCGTCTTGGACTCGGTAGTCGCCAGTAGGCATGCGCTCGACGACCTGCCGGACGATTCGAATCGACTCCCGGATCTCGTTCAGGCGCACGGCGTACCGGTCGAAGGTGTCACCGATCGTGCCGACGATGACGTCGAAGTCAACCTTGTCGTAGTCGAGGTACGGCATGGACTTGCGAAGGTCCCACGGAACGCCCGAGGCGCGAAGGATCGGACCGGTGGCTGACATCGCCAGCGCGAGCTCAGGAGAGATGATGCCAACTCCCTCGGTCCGTTCGCGAAAGATCGGCTGACCGGTGAGGAGCTGGTCGTAGTCCTCGACGCGCGCTTCGACGGTGTCGACGATCGCCATGACGTCGTCTTCCCATCCGTCAGGCAGGTCAGCTGCGACGCCACCTGGACGGATGTAGTTGTGGTTCATCCGCACGCCAGTGGTCTTTTCGAAGAACGACAGCAGCATGTCGCGCTCTCGAAAGCCAAAGATCATCATCGTCGTCGAGGCAAGGTCCATGCCATTCGTCGCGGCCCAGGTGACATGGCTGTTGATCCGGCCGAGTTCAGCCATGAGCATCCGGATCCAGGTGGCGCGCGGTGGCATCGCGACCTCGAGCAGCGCCTCGACCGCGAGTGAGAAGCAGAGTTCGTTCGCGAGCGGCGAGAGGTAGTCCATCCGGGTGACGTTGGTCGCGCCCTGGATGTAGGTGAGCTCTTCGGCCGTCTTTTCCATGCCGGTGTGCAGGTAGCCGATGATCGGCTTTGACCGCAGCACCGTCTCGCCTTCGAGCTCAAGCATCATCCGCAGCACGCCGTGCGTCGAAGGGTGCTGCGGGCCGAGGTTGATGATCATCGTCTCGCCGTCGCCGAAACTCGAGTCCGCGAGATTCGGGTCAGTGGTCGCGTCCTCGGGAAGGCGAAGGACACCTCCCTGTTCGATCAGGACCTGCATCGGGTCCGTGAGTGCCGTCGGCGCGAACTCCGCCGCAGGATCAGCCGCGCGATCTTGATCAGCTACTTCATCGCTTCCTTCGGTGACCACGGTGTCGTTGGTCATCGTGGGCCGGGGGCGTCTTTGAACTGAACCGGGACGCGCCCGACGCCGAAGTCCTTGCGCAGCGGGTGACCTTCCCAGTCGGGCGGCATCAGGATCCGGGTCATGTCTGGGTGGTCGCTGAAGACGACGCCGAAGAGGTCGTAGACCTCGCGCTCCATGTTCTCGGTCCCCGGGTAGACGAAGAAAAGGGTCGGGCACAACGGATCCGACTCGGGAATCTGCACGCGGATCCGGATCCGGCGCCGGTGCTCAAGGCTCAAAAGGTTGACGACGATCTCAAAGCGCTCGGCGGCGACACCCTCTGGCAGCGTCCGAGTGTCTTGGGCGCTCAGGTAGTCAGTTGCGCAGAGGTCGCTGCAGGTCACAAAGCCGGCGTTTCGAAGCGCGGTAGCAACTTCGACGATCTGGTCGCGATGCGGGTGGAGCACCTCTTGACCCCTCGAAAAAGAGACTGGGACACCCGACAGCGCCGGGACGCGCGAGGCAAAGGAGTCGGGCGCTGCTTCGACGGCAACGCTCGAGGTCTCGTCAGACATCAACGAGGGGTACCGATGCGAACCGGAGTCGCTAGCGGCTGCGTCCACCCGGGGGTCTCTGCTGCCATGTCCACTCCGGCACCACCGCCCCGCTCCTCGCGGCGCCGCATGATCTCGCCGGTTCGAACCTTCTCATGAAGGGTGAGGATCGAGTGGATGAGGGTCTGCGGGCTCGGCGGGCAGCCGGGTGCGTACACGTCGACGGGCACGATCTCGTCGACCCCTTGAACGATCGCGTAGTTGTTGAACATTCCGCCGGTCGAGGCGCAGACGCCCATCGAGAGCACCCACTTCGGCTCGACCATCTGGTCGTAGACCTGGCGGAGCACCGGGGCCATCTTCTGGGAGACGCGCCCAGCAACGATCATCAGATCGGCCTGCCTGGGCGAAGGTCGAAACACCTCCATGCCAAAGCGTGCCAGGTCATAGTCGGCCGCACCGGCTGCCATCATCTCGATCGCGCAGCATGCCAGGCCGAAGGTCGCAGGCCACATGCTGTTCTTCCGGCTCCATCGAACGAAGTCCTCGAGCTTGCCCGTCAAGAAGTTGTGGTTCAAGGACTCGAGCCCTTGCCACTTCTCCAACTGGTCCGCGAGTGGGCTCATCGACTACGCCGCCTGGTCGGTCGAAGAACCGACCCGCCGAATGGTCGAGGAACTCGTGCGATCGCTAGCTGGCCGCACTCGCTTGATCGGGCCCCAGTCGAGCGCCCCGTTGGCGACGAGGTAGATGAACGAGATGAACACAGCGGCTACAAAGACGATGATCTCGATGAGGCCGAACCTGCCGAGCTGGTTGTAAACCACGGCGAAGGGGAACAAGAAGATGATCTCGATGTCAAAGATCACGAAAATCATCGCAACCAGGTAGAAGCGGACCGGGAAGCGCTCAGGCGGCCCGTAGGTCGGAACGATGCCGCACTCGTACGGCATCTCCTTCGCGTCCGTTGGGCGTTGCGGCGCGAGAACTTTTGACATCAATAGGTTGACGGCCGCGAACCCAGCCCCGAGGACGGACAAGATGAGTATCGGCAGGTAACTGTCAAGGCTTCCCATAGCGTTGTTTTGTTTTACCACCTGCGCGCGCTCCGGTCACATTTGGGTATCGGATTTCTGCTCAACGGCGCGAGGGGCACAAAGACGCGTTCGGCCAGAACAGCGGCGTGACGGCCGATACAGTCTTGCTGTGTTCGACTCGACAGACTCGGCTGTGACTCGCCCGCCGCTTCCGGCGGAGTACGACTGCGACGTCCTCATCGTCGGGGGAGGCCCGTCGGGCGCGGCGGCCGCCTACTGGCTCGCACAAAGCGGCGCGGACGTGCTCGTCGTCGAACGAAAGCATTTCCCGCGCGACAAGACCTGCGGCGACGGCCTCACGCCTAGATCAGTTCGCCAGCTCTACGAAATGGGTCTTCGCGACCAGCTCTCGAAGAGCCACCGCTACAGCGGCCTCCGAGCGAAGGCTTTCGGCAAGGAGCTGGTCCTCCCCTGGCCCGACCACCCGGACTATCCCGACCATGGCTTTGTCGTGACTCGCTCAGAGCTCGACGATTTGGTCACCAGCAACTCCGAGAAGGCCGGCGCGGCAGTGTGGCAAGGAGCAGAAGCGATCGCGCCACTGGGGCCAGACGCTTCGAACGGCGGGCCCGCACTCGGAGCGACGATCACCGACAAAGACCACGGCACCAGCTCGAGCGTCAGAGCGAAGTACGTGGTAATCGCTGATGGAGCCAACTCCCGTCTCGGTCGGGCACTCGGCGTCACGCGGGACCGATCCATCCCGCAAGGCGTCGCGCTGCGCGGGTACTTCACCTCGCCGCGCCACGACGAACCGTTCATCGAGTCCCACCTCGACATACGCGACAAGGAGAACAACGTCGTCCCCGGGTACGGCTGGATCTTCCCGATAGGCGACGGCAGGGTCAACGTCGGCATCGGCGTGTTGGCCGCCGCGGAGCGTCTGAAGGAGATCAACACCACGACGCTGATGGATGACTTCGTCGACTACGCGCCCGCATCGTGGTGCATCTCACCAGAGACCGCGTGCGGTCCACCCACTGGCGGCCGCCTTCCCATGGGACTCTCCGTTGGACCCCGCGTGGGCCCGGACTACGTGATCGTCGGCGACGCGGGCGGCTCGATCAATCCCTTCAACGGCGAGGGCATCGCCTACGGCTACGAAACGGGCCGCATGGCCGCCACCTACGTCGGCCAGGCGCTGAGCGCAAACGACCCGCGGATCCTTCGCGCTTACGAGACCGAGCTGCAAGAGACCTACGGCCTCTACTACCGGGTCGCCTCGTCGTTCATGAAGCTGATGGGAAAGCCGGACGTTCTCCACGCGCTCGTCGGCACCGGGATGTACTCCAAGTCACTCATGGAGTGGATCCTTCGAATCATGTCGAACATGCTCCGTCCAGACGAGCGGGGTCCTGCAGAGCTCGCCTACAAAGCGATAACCGCGCTCGCGCTTCGACGCTCCGGTGATCGTTTTGCCGAGGGGTTTGGCCTAGCCCCCAGCGACTGAGAAGCGCACGATCCCCGTGACCGCCTTCGCTATGCAGGTCTCGGACGGCTCGTGAACTTTCTTGCCTTTGACTACGACCAGCTTCTGCGTCGCCTTACACGTAACTAGTTCCACCTCGCCCTGGCGTCCAATCTTCCCGGCGGCACCCGTTGCGCCAGTTAGGCCCGTTGTTCCAATCGGTCCCGAGGGTCCAACTGGACCGGTTGTCCCGGTCGGTCCCGTCGCTCCAGTGAGCCCAGTTGCTCCAGTCGGCCCAGTTGCTCCAGTCGGCCCAACCGCTCCGGTGGCGCCGTTGGCGCCGGTCGCACCAGTGGGACCAGCGGCCGGTGCGATAACTGGTACTCCGGGACTCGTAGACGCGACCGTCGTCCCGACGAGCGGATACATCACCGATACCGTGCAGCTGAGGACCCCTCCAGCTTGTCCGGAGGATGGGGTGTACGTCTCACTCGTGGCGCCCGAGAGCGTCGTTCCATTGAGCTTCCAGGCAAAAGTCGGATTGACGGGCTGTTGGCCCGACCAGTCTTGCCAGCGATCGCCGAGGCAAGCCTGTTCAGTTCCTGTCTCGCCGGAGCCGGAAGCGAACGGCGCTTCGATTGAGGCAACCGGCGCGTTGTCGCTAACCGCCTCAATTTGATGAACGCCATCGGTGACCCAGATCCGGCCGTCCGAGCCAACTGCAACGCCAGTCGGGGTTCCCGAGCCGCCGAACACCGGATAGGAGGGAATTCCTGCGGCAGCTACCGCGGGATCGAGCCTGCCAACGCTGCTTACCGCTCGCTCTGCGTACCATAAATCACCATCCGGACCGGCTGCGATCGCTTCCGGCTCAGAACCCGACAGCCCAATCCCATACTCGGTAATGATGCCGAACGGCGTGATCATCCCGATGGCGTCGCCCGCGAATTCTGTGAACCATACGTTTCCGTCGGGCCCTGCCGTAATTCCGAACGGCTCCGACCCTGACGTGAGCCCCGAGGTGAACTCATGCACGAGCACCCCGCTCG
>DATCDR010000187.1:0-5606 GCA_036510575.1 Acidimicrobiales bacterium
CCCGGGTTCTCTGCTTTCTCGTCCGAGGCGAAGACGGACTGATCCTGGTCGACAGCGGCGTCGGCGAATGGGGACTGTGGCCATTTGGCGACGGGGCGCTGCTTAATGCGCTTGGGACCGAGGGAATCGATCCCGACGACATCGCCTTCGTGGTCCCCACCCACATGCACGGTGATCACATCGGCGGTTGTATGCGCCCGACGAGTTCCGGCCCAGTTCCGAACTTCCCGAGAGCGCGCTACGTCTTCCAACGAAACGACTGGGAGCACTTCACCGGAGCAGAGTTTCTAGACGGCCCACCTGGATTGACCAGAACAGCCGTGAAAGAGGGTGTGCTCCCGCTCGCGGACCTGGGACTCGTCGATGTCGTCGATCCCGGCCATCGCTTCACGGCAAGTGTTGACTTGATGGCCACGCCCGGTCATACGCCGGGCGCATGTACGGTCCGAATCCAATCCGAGGGCGCAACGGCGTTCCTCATGGGCGACGCCGCGCACCATCAGGCCCAGATGGCGAACCCGGAGTGGTCCTCGGTCGCGGATGAAGATGCCGCGGGCGCGACCGCTGCAAGGCGACTCATCTCCGAAGAGGCAGTCCGAGCGAACGCAATGGTCGCGAGCGCGCACTTTCTGGCGGACTCGCCGGTGTTCGCGCCGATCGTCGCTACGGGCACCGGGTATCGCTGGGCAGGCTGACGATCACAGCTGCCTGAGGCTCCCGGCTGAAACACACCGATGGGCGAGCCTCACCTATCGACGACAAGACCGGCGCAGTAATCACGCCTAGATTCTTGATGTGTCATCCGACCCTCTCTCTGGCATGGGTGGATTTCTGCCGAACATGCTCGGCGACTTGCTGCGCCTCTTAAAGACCGACGCACCGTTCCCCTTCGAGGTCGCCCAGCAACTGGCCGAGTCGATAGCTGGAGCGGACTCGCCAGCCCCGGTGGACCCGCTCGATCGAATGCGACTCGAAGAGCTGGTCCAACTCGCCGATCTCCAGGTCGCCGATGTCACCGGCATGACGACGGGCGTAGGTGGCAAGCCGGTCGCCGTGATCCCACTCGCTCGGGTCGAGTGGGCGCGCGCCAACCTGTTTGCCTGGCGAGCGGCACTCGAGGCGTTCGCGAGCGAGCTTCGCCCGAAGCCTGATGCCACCCCTCCAGCCGCCCCTGCTGAGAGCGGCTTTGACGAACAGCCCGACGTCGGCGCACTCATCGGTCAGTGGGCAGGCGCAGTCGCGCCGGCGATGATCGCGATGCAGTTCGGCTCGATGGTCGGTCATCTCGCTGTCAGCACTCTCGGCCAGTACGACCTCGTGCTGCCACGAGCGAACGAGTCGGAACTGACTGTCGTGCCGCAGAACATCAGCGCCTTTGCTGACGACTGGAGCCTAAAGCGCGACGACGTCGGCTTCTACCTCATGGTCCGAGACGTCACGTTGCAAGCGATCGTCGCCCGTCCACACGTAATGGAGCGACTCCGGTCGTTGATGCTCGAGCACGCGAAGGGCTTCCGCCCCGACCCGGCCGCGCTTGAAACTGCGCTCGGCGAGTCCTCCGACGGTGCGCCGAGCCTCGAAGAGATCACCCAGCTGCTCGGATCGCCCGCGGCGCTCGGGCAGGTTACCGACACGCCCGAGCATCGACGAGTCACCGCCGAGCTCGCGAGCATCGCTGCTGCGATTGGTGGCTACGCCGAGTGGGTCACGCGCACGGTCGCTGAGCGCACGATCGGATCAGGAACGCCGATCGCGGCAGCCCTTCGCCGGCATCGCCTCGGCCGGAGCGAGAACGAGCGCGTCGCTGACGCACTTTTCGGCCTAACGATCGACCAGGCCGCGATCGACCGCGGTGACGCATTCGTGCGAGGAGTCCTCGAACGAGGAGCAGAGCGTGAGCTCGCCTCCCTCTTCGTAGTTCCCGAGAACCTACCGACGCCTGCCGAGATCGACGCACCCGGCCTTTGGATCGAGCGGATCAATCTCCCGCCGGTCGATTCACCGACGAACTAAGCCGAAGCACCCTCGTCTGGAAGACCGAGGTCCCACTCGAGCAACAGGTTCTCGCGCTCGGCGTCTCGGACGACGCGCTCGCGATTGCGCCGGAACTGCGGGTCGTGGGGCGGCAAGAGCATCAGCCGTGCAAGTGCGCGCTCACGGAATGCCTCGATCGTAATACGGTCACCGAACTCCGACTCGACTTCCCAGTGCGGAGCGATCGGCCCGAGGTAGACGACGCGCACATGTCCGCGTGGCGGCTCGGCGACTTCTTCAGCTGGATTGGCGGTGACCGACATTGCACTCCTCATAACTGCGACCAAACGAGTCTAATGGGTGGGCCACAGCGGCCGAAGTTCGGTAGTGGGTCAGTTTGATCTTCTGCCCGCGTGACGGATAGGCAAGACTGATCGGCGTGCGCAAGCAGTACAGCTTCTGGCCTGGTGAGGAAGGTCTTGACGCCTGGGATGTCGACAAGCTGATCGCGTTGAGCCGAGACCTCCCGATCGAAGAAATCGCCCTCTATTCCATCCACGAGGTAGATACCAACTACTGGTTCGACGAGTTCCGGTCCCCAACCGTTCGTCGGGTCGTAGGGCACGTCCAGCTAATTCAAGAGGTCGATACGTCCTACCCGATCATTCTCGGGCCAGATAACCGCGTCATGGATGGCATGCACCGCATCGCGCGAGCAATGCTTGACGGTCGATCGACGATAAGCGCCGTCAAGCTGGCAGTTCTACCGCCTCCCGACTATAAGAACTGCAGACCCAGTGACCTTCCGTATGACTGACGTGGACTCTGCTTGACTAAGCCACAGGCGAGCGAGGCTCGGCTGATTCTCACCTGCGGGCTGGCGGGGGCGGGGAAGACCACCCTCGCAAAGCAGTTGGCGGCGGACCGGAGCGCGGTGCGTCTTACGAAGGATGAATGGCTCATTGCACTCGGCTCCAACCCCTGGGACGAGCCGACCCGGGTGAAGCTCGAACATGAACTCTGGCACCTCGCCCAAGAAGTTTTGCGCCTCGGCCTGAGCGTCGTCCTCGATTTCGGGCTCTGGGCACGAATCGAACGTGATCAGTTCAGGGCAGCGGCTCGTGGCCTTGGCGTAGGCGTTGAACTGCACTACCTCGACGTACCTACCGATGAACTCTGGCGACGCATCGACGCTCGGAACTCGGAACCTCCTTGGGACAGCTACCCGATCAGCCGCGCCCACCTGCACGAGTGGACATCGTCCTTCCAAGCACCTGATGCTGCCGAGCTGGCTTTGTTCGATCCTCGACCAAGATCAACTTGACCCACTACCCGAAGTTCGGGGGGTTACTCGTCAGCTCCGCTCGGGGACGGTTGGTCACAACAACATGCGCACGGACCTCGCCCTCTCGTCCGGCGGGCTCAAGCAGTCCGAGATCGGCCGCGAAGGCGGGACCGAGGATCTGCAACCGCTCCTCGGGACGAAGTTCGTCATCCTCGAGGGTCGGCCAGCCAGCTCTAGAGCGAAGCGACCCCAGCGCCTTCGCACAGTACCCAAGCCGCCGGGCCTGGTTCTGTGCTTTATCTCCTGGTCTTTTGTTGGCGAAGGTCGCTTCCGGCGCTACTCTTCTGACGCGAAAATAAGCCCTGACCTCAACAGACTCCGAGGTGATCGTGGTCGCGTTGCGATCGCCGGACGGTCAAGCGTCTGCTTAGGGCGCGTCGCTTAGCGCCGCTCGCGGCTGTCAGCTAGCGAGGCGCCAGTCCCCAAACTGCCTCTCAACCGGGGTGCAGATAGGAGACTTCGACACGTCTGCCTCGTCTCTATGCAATCTCACAGACTCCGTAGTCACAATGGCGAAGCTGCTTAGAACTGGGGATTCGGGGCAGAGGTAAACGCAGACCAGGGGTTAAGCTACGACAAGTACTCCCTGAGCTTGGCTTGACAGGCACAGGAGTAAGGACGGTGGAGTGATGGAAACGCAGTGGATGGCTTCGGGAAGCTGCAGAAACCTCGCACCAGAGACCTTCTTCCCGAGCGACGGGGTCGGCGTGGATGCAGCACGCAAGATCTGCGAGCGGTGCCCAGTGAAGTCGCCTTGTCTTGAATATGCGATGGAAAACCACATTGATCACGGCGTCTGGGGCGGAACCTCTGAGCGCGAGCGACGCCGCATCGCGCGCCAGCGGCGCCAGCTTGCCTTTCGCGGCGGTAGGTAATCGCCGTCCGAAAAGGACTGGCGCGCACGCGCCGCAGACGCTGAGCGAGCAACTTTCTCCAAGGGCGCGCTAACGAGACGTGATGCTCGAGTGCGTCATCAACATCAGCGAGGGACGAGATCTCGGGCTGCTCGCGCGCTTCGCGAGCGTGGTCGATGATTCGCTCCTTGACCTCCACGCCGATGCGCACCACAACCGGTCCGTCTTCACACTCGCCGGCGAGGACGTTCTCAACGCGGCGAAACTCCTTTGTGCACAAGCAATTGCGGCGCTCGATCTTCGTCGGCACGAAGGTGTCCACCCGCGACTCGGCGTCGTCGACGTCGTCCCCTTCGTGCCGATCGGCGTGCCCCTTGGGCCGGAGATGGATCTCGGCGCGGCACTCGAGGCTCGAGACAACTTCGCCGAGTTCGGCGCCGCGGAGCTCGGGCTGCCTTGTTTTCTTTACGGGCCAGAGCGCTCTCTTCCAGAGATTAGGCGAAGAGCATTCCGTGACCTGGCCCCCGACGTCGGGCCGTTGTCGCCAGACCCGAGATCTGGCGCGATCTGCGTCGGCGCGCGGTTGCCGCTCGTCGCGTACAACCTCGTGGTGGAAGACGACGATCTAGAACAGGCGAAAGCGATCGCGAAGTCGATCCGCTCGCGATCGATTCGCTCACTCGGGCTAAGCGTCGGGAACGCGGTGCAGGTCTCCTGCAATCTGGTCGAGCCGTGGATCGTCGGTCCAGCCGAGTGCTACGACGCCGTCGCCGCACTTACCGAGGTCAGATCAGCCGAGCTTGTGGGTCTTTTGCCAGAAGAGGTCCTCGAGCGCATCAACGGAGCGCGTTACCGCCAACTCGATGTCGGGCCGGATCGGACGATCGAAGCCCGGCTGAAGCGTCTCTAGAAACCCGAGGCTCGCTAGGAAACCGCGGAGACTTCCCTGCTTTGTTGAACCCTGGCACGACGGACGCGGCGACGCTCCCGTTCGCTCATGCCGCCCCAGATCCCGAACTTCTCGCCGTTCGCGATCGCAAACTCCAAGCAGTCCACGCGAACGACGCATCCACGACAGACTTCCTTGGCCTCCCGCGTGGACGAGCCACGTTCTGGGAAGAACAGATCCGGGTCAACTCCCATGCAGTTTGCTCTCGACTGCCATCCTGGGGTCTCGTATCCACCTATCAGCGCCTGAATGTCCACGGCACCTTCCTTAACTTGGCCGGCGTGCACCAAAGAGCACAACGGTGGAATTACACCGATGTAGTCATTCTTGTCGCCAACGACCGCCAAATGCAAGGGGTAATACAAGAAACGACTACACGGCGCTGTTGGCGCCGAGCGCTCATGTAGGAACTACGCCCCTCTTCGGATGTGCCGGCGATGCGCGCCGCTACGGTGCTCGACGAAATCGACGAGGACGTAGTCAC
>DATCDR010000188.1:0-10038 GCA_036510575.1 Acidimicrobiales bacterium
CAGGAGGCGGTGCTGAAGGGATTCGACCTCGCGGCCCGACACCTTCGAGTGATTGCGCGTCGCATCCACTTTCTGCTGAAGGGCGACTTGAGCAGGCCGGAACTGATTGCACTCCTGAGCGAGGTCGCGACGGCGATCGACCTGCTTGGTACGGGCATCGAGGACCCGAGTAAGCGTGCGGATGCGGCGGTCGCGCTCCGGCAACTCGCTCCGCGCCTCGAGCCCGCGACTCTCATGCCGCACGCTCCCGTGCGCGAGAGCATTCTGGTGCTGCTCGTTCGGCCGCTTGTAGTCGACCTGCTTGTCGCCACCGGTTCGAGCGCCGATGAGGCGCGGGCGCTGCTTCCGACGCTCTAGAAACTCCGGGTCGAGCGTGCATTCCTCGGGTCGAGCGTGCATTCCTCGGGTCGAGCTTGTCGAGACCGGCTTCGGCCTAACCCGGCGCCACCGACGCCCACGCGACTGTGAGCTCGCCGAGCCGCCAGCGCGCTTTCGTGCCGAGGACCGGCCAGCCGTCTGCGCGCATGCCCTCGGCCGCGGCGATCCAGCGCTGCGATGGGCCATAGACCGACAAGGGTGCGTTGACCTGCCAGTGGCGATCGAGCGAGCTCAGGAACTCGTGAATGCGTTCCCCCGGCACGTTGCGATGGATGAGCGCCTTCGGCAGTCGCTCGGCAACGATTGACGGCTTGTCGAGCCCATCGAGACGAAGGCTCAGAGTGAGGCTCTGTGGGCCCTTGGTCGCGAGGTTGATCCAGCAGCAGACGCGGCCGACTTCATTGCAGGTGCCCTCGACCAGGATGCCGCCCGGCTGCAACCGGGCGAGCATTCGCTCCCACGCCGAGGGGACTTCCGATTCTTCGTACTGTCGCAGGACGTTGAGCGCCCGGATGACCGTGGCCTTGCGACCGCTCGGCAGCGGCACCTCGAATCCGCCCAGCCGAAAGCTCACGCCGGGTCGCGCATCCCCGCTCGCGCGTGCGACGCGGTCGGGATCGATTTCGATTCCGATGACCTCGACGCTGGGTCGTACCCTCGCGAGTCGAGACTGCAGCTCGAGGCTGGTCGTTGCGCTCGCCCCGTAGCCGAGATCGACGACGAGCGGGTCATCCGTCTGTCGCAGAATCGCCAGGGTCGCAATGTAACGGTCGATTCGGCGAAGGCGATTCACCCCGGTTGTTCCCCGCGTGATGCGCCCCTCGACCATGCCTCCATTCTGGTGGGTTGTCGAGCGTGGATAGGCTTGCGGCATGACTTCGACGCTCATTTTGCTCCGCCACGGCAACTCCGACTGGAACCAGAAGAACCTCTTCACCGGTTGGGTGGATGTGCGCCTGTCCGACCAGGGCGTGACCGAGGCGAAGCGCGCCGGTGAGCTGCTCGCGCAGTCGGGGCTCAACGCCGACATCCTGTACACGAGCGTCCTGACTCGCGCCATTCAGACCGCAGATCTGGCTCTGGATGTTGCGGATCGCCTCTGGATTCCGGTCAAGCGCAGCTGGCGTCTCAACGAGCGCCACTACGGCGCGCTGCAGGGACTCGACAAGGCGGAAACGCTTCAGAAGTACGGCCCGGAGAAGTTCCAGGAGTGGCGTCGATCATTCGACGTGCCACCGCCTCCGCTGGCCGACGACGCGAAGTACAGCCAGGTGCACGACGAGCGGTACGCCCACATCGATGGCGAGGTGCCGCGCACCGAGTCGCTCAAGCTCGTGATCGATCGCCTGCTGCCGTACTGGCACTCCGACATCACGGTCGACCTTGCCGCGGGCAAGACGGTGCTCGTCACGGCACATGGCAACTCACTCCGCGCAATGGTCAAGCACCTCGATGGCGTAAGCGACGCGGACATCGCCGAGCTCAACATCCCGACGGGCATCCCGCTCGTCTACGAGCTCGATGACAACTTCGTGCCCACCAGGCCGGGCGAGTACCTCGATCCCGCGGCCGCCGCCGCAGGCGCCGCGGCCGTCGCTGCCCAGGGCAAGGCGGCGCCCCGCTAAGTTCTGCCGTTCGGGACGACTTCGCCCGCGCGCGAGGCACAGAACGTCCCAAACGGGCGAAAACGTAGCCCGAACGGGCAGCTAGGCTTCGGTCGGGATCCAGTCGCCGGTCGCGAGGTACTGCACCTTCTTGGCGATCGAGACCGCGTGGTCTGCGAAGCGCTCGTGGTAACGCGAGGCGAGTGTGGCGTCGACGGTGTCGATGGCCTCGCCCTTCCAGGTTTCGCCGAGCACCTTGTCGAAGACCGAGAGGTGCAGGGCATCCACCTTGTCGTCCTCGTTGCGGATGTCTTCGGCGATAGCGACGTCTTCGGTCTTCAGCAGTTCGACGAGCTTGCGGGCGATCTCGACATCCAGTTGGCCCATGCTGGCAAACGTGGGGCGAAGGCTCTTCGGCACGACCTTGTCGGGGAAGCGGTAGCGCGCGAGCTGCGCGATGTGCTCGCTCATGTCGCCCATTCGCTCGAGCGAGGCGCTGATCCGCAGCGCGCTGACCACGATGCGGAGGTCGCGCGCGACCGGCTGCTGCCGGGCGAGGATGTTGATGGCCAGCTCATCGAGCTCGAGAGCGGCGACGTCGATCTTGCTGTCGTCGGCGATCACCGTCTCGGCGAGGGCGACGTTCGATTCATTGAACGCGCGTGTGGCGTGGTCGATGGACACGGCAACGAAGTCAGCGATCTCGACGAGGCGCTCCTGCACCTCGCGCAACTCCTGCTGGAAAACTTCGCGCATCGCTATTGTCCCTTCGGTGCAGGCACCGAAAACCCGCACAGTTCTTGCGCAACTCTCGCCCGCCAAAGTAAACACCGGGTGGCCACTCTTTGAACATTGTCCAAAGCGCTGCGGGCTTTTGCCGCCGGCCTCTCGGCCCGGCTCAAGTTGTAACTAATCTAGTCGCTATGGACCCCGCAACGCTGGTGCCCCTCGCCCTCGGGTTCGGCGTGCTCATCGGCGCAGGCGTCACGGTCGTTATCTTCTTCGCGGCGCGACGGGGGCAGGATGCCGCCGATGTCGTGAACACCGCCGTCCCGGACGGCGTCGACCAGGTGCTCGACACGCTCGAGTCCGCCGGGATAGTGATTGACCCATCGAACACGGTCGTGAAGGCGTCGCCGGGCGCGCTCGCGTTCGGGTTGGTCTGGAATCGCGCGCTGGTTCATCCTGAACTGATCACCATGGTCGACAAGGTGCGTCGCACGGGCGATCCGATCACCAAGGAGGTGCAGCTCGCGCGCGGCCCAATCGGCGAAGCGACGATCTACCTGTGGGTGCGCGTCGCCCGGCTCGGCGCACGGTACGTTCTGCTCATCGCCGAGGATCGCACCGAGGGGTACCGACTCGAGGAAGTTCGCCGGGACTTCGTGGCCAACATAAGCCACGAGTTGAAGACGCCGATCGGCGCGGTCGGGCTTCTCGCCGAGGCGCTGGTGAGCGCTAAGGATGAGCCCGAGCAGGTCAAGAAGTTCGCGAAGCGACTGACCAAGGAGTCGGAGCGTCTCGCGAAAATCACGCAGGAGATCATCCAGCTTTCGAGGCTGCAGGCGGCGGATGCGCTGACCAAGCCCGAACTGGTCGATGTCGAGAGTGTGCTTTCGCTCGCCATCGACCAGAATCGCGTCGCGGCGGACAGCCACGGCATCCACCTCATCAGTGGTGGCGACGAGGCCTACGTCTACGGCGACGAGGCGCTCCTCGTGGTGGCGCTGCACAATCTCGTCGCCAACGCCATCCAATACTCGCCCGACAACTCGCGCATTGGCATCGGCGTGAGCAACACCGAGGGCATCGTCGAAATCGCGGTAACCGACCAGGGTGTCGGGATTCCGGATGACGAGAAGGATCGCGTCTTCGAGCGGTTCTACCGCAGCGACCCGGCCCGCTCCCGCAACACCGGCGGATCCGGGCTGGGCCTCAGCATTGTCAAACACGTCGCCCAAAACCACGGCGGCGACGTGCGCGTCTGGTCGCAACCCGGCAAGGGATCGACCTTCACCATCCGGCTGCCAGAAGCGTCGCCGGCCTCAGCACAAAGCCTAGGAGTAGCACAGTGACCAGAATCCTGATCGTGGAGGACGAGCCGTCCCTGGCCGAGCCGCTCGCCTTTCTGCTCGAGCGCGAGGGGTATGAAGCGACCATCTGCTCCGACGGTCTCGCGGCCGTCGCGGAGTTCGAACGAAACGGGAGTGACCTCGTGCTGCTCGACCTCATGCTGCCCGGGCTCTCAGGAACCGAGGTCTGTCGTGAGATCAGGAGCCGCTCGGCGGTGCCGATCATCATGCTCACCGCGAAGGACAGCGAGATCGACATCGTCGTCGGGCTCGAGCTCGGGGCCGACGACTACGTGACCAAGCCCTACTCGTCTCGTGAGTTGCTCGCCCGCATCCGTGCGATCCTTCGCAGGCGGGTCGAGGACGAGGTGGATGACGAGTCGGTTCTCGAAGCGGGCACGGTACGAATGGACACCGAGCGCCACACCGTGTCGGTGTCCGGCAAGGAGACAAGGATGCCGCTCAAGGAGTTTGAGTTGCTCGAGGTTCTGCTGCGCAATGCGGGTCGGGTGCTGACCCGCGGCCAGCTCATCGATCGGGTCTGGGGAGCCGACTACTACGGCGACACCAAGACCCTCGACGTGCACATCAAGCGCATCCGCTCCCGCATCGAGGCGAACCCCTCGGAACCGACCATGCTGCTCACCGTCCGAGGGCTGGGATACCGCTTCGAGTCGTAGAGGCCGTCCCTAGGATGGAGGGACGATGAGCACGACGACTAAGAACGAACAGCCCTCGCCCGTCCGCACGAGTGCCGACAGCCACGATCTGATCCGTGTTCAGGGTGCGCGCGTGAACAATCTCAGAGACGTGAGCGTCGAGCTTCCCAAACGCAGGCTCACGGTGTTCACGGGCGTCTCCGGCTCCGGGAAGAGCTCGCTCGTGTTCGGCACGATTGCCGCAGAGTCGCAGCGGATGATCAACGAAACCTACAGCGCCTTCGTGCAGGGGTTCATGCCCACGCAGGCGCGACCCGATGTGGATGTACTCGACGGACTCACGACCGCGATCATCGTGGATCAGGAGCGGATGGGCGCGAACTCGCGCTCGACAGTCGGCACGGCAACGGATGTCAACGCAATGCTGCGCATCATCTTCAGCCGCCTCGGCGAGCCTCACATCGGCTCGTCTCAGGCGTTTTCCTTCAACGTCGCGTCGATCAGCGGGGCCGGCGCCGTGACGCTCGAACGCGGTGGCATGACAATTAGGGAGCGGCGCAGCTTCGAGGTCACGGGCGGTATGTGCCCACGCTGCGAGGGCATGGGCACCGTCAACGACATCGATCTCAGCGAGGTCTTCGACGACTCAAAGTCGCTGAGCGAGGGTCCATTCAAGGTTCCCGGCTACAGCATGGATGGCTGGTTCGGACGAATCTTCATCGGCTCGGGGTTGTTCGATCCGGACAAGCCGATTGCGAAATACACCAAGAGAGAGCTCGACGACCTGCTCTACAAGCAGCCGACAAAGATCAAGGTCGAGGGCATCAACCTCACCTACGAAGGGCTGATCCCGAAGATCCAGAAATCTATGCTCTCGAAGGATGTCGATACGCTGCAGCCGCACATCCGCGCGTTCGTCGAGAAGGCGGTCACGTTTTCGACCTGCCCGGAGTGCGGCGGCTCCCGACTCAGTGCGGCGGCCCGGTCGTCGAAGGTCGCGGGAATCAGCATCGCGGATGCCTGCGCTCTGCAAATCAGCGACCTCGCCGGATGGGTTCGGAATCTCGACGAGCCGTCGGTGGCGCCGCTCCTGATCGCACTGCAGCAGACGCTCGACTCGTTCGTCGACATCGGCCTCGGTTACTTGTCGCTGGATCGCCCGGCCGGCACGCTGTCTGGTGGCGAGGCTCAGCGAACGAAGATGATTCGCCACCTCGGTTCATCGCTCACTGACGTGACCTACGTCTTCGACGAGCCGACAGTCGGATTACACCCCCACGACATCGAGCGAATGAACGCCCTGCTGCTCCAGCTTCGCGACAAGGGAAACACGGTTCTTGTCGTCGAACACAAGCCGGAGACGATCGCCATCGCCGACCACATCGTCGACCTCGGTCCGGGTGCCGGGGTAGGAGGCGGCACCGTCTGCTTCGAGGGCAGCGTCGACGGGCTGCGCACGAGCGGCACCATCACCGGCCGACATTTCGACGATCGGACTTCGGTCAAGTCGTCGGTGCGCGCATCCACCGGAACGCTCTCCGTTCGTGGCGCGAAGGAACACAACCTGCAGAATGTGGATGTCGACATCCCGCTCGGCGTGCTCGCCGTGATCACCGGCGTCGCGGGATCGGGCAAGAGCTCGCTAATTCACGGTTCGGTATCGCCCCGTGACGGTGTCGTGACAATCGATCAGGGTGCGATCCGCGGCTCACGACGCAGCAACCCGGCCACGTACACCGGGCTCCTCGACCCGATCCGTACGGCCTTCGCCAAAGCCAACGGGGTCAAGCCGGCATTGTTCAGCGCCAATTCGGAGGGGGCCTGCCCCAACTGCAACGGAGCCGGCCTCATCTTCACGGATCTCGGAGTGCTGGCGACGGTCGCCACGGTGTGCGAGGTCTGCGAGGGTAAGCGGTTCGATGCGTCGGTGCTGGATTACCACTTCGGCGGTCGCGACATCAGCGAGGTCCTCGCGCTGTCTGTGAGCGAAGCCCAGGTGTTCTTTGGGCCGGGGGATTCGCACGTCGCGGCCGCGCACGCGATCCTCACCCGTCTTGACGACGTTGGGCTCGGTTACCTCGGTATTGGGCAGCCGCTAACGACTCTGTCGGGGGGCGAGCGACAGCGACTCAAGCTGGCCACTCACATGGGCGAGAAGGGTGGCGTCTACGTGCTCGACGAGCCGACCAGCGGTCTCCATCTCGCCGATGTCGAGCAGCTACTCGGCTTGCTCGATCGGCTCGTGGACTCCGGCAAGTCGGTAATAGTCGTCGAACATCACCAGGCAGTCATGGCTCACGCCGACTGGATCATCGACCTCGGTCCCGGCGCAGGCCGCGACGGGGGACACGTCGTGTTCGAGGGCACGCCGGCACACCTGGTCGCGACGCGCTCGACCGTCACCGGCGACTTTCTTGCGAAGTACGTGGGCGGCTGAGCGGCTATTAGCCCTTAGTTCGTGGCGGTGGGCGTCGGGGTGGGAGTCGCCGTCGATGTGGGCGTCGGCTTCGGCAGCGGCGACGGGCCCAGGTGCTGGTATGCCGTCTGCGAGCCGTCGAGCACCGGTACCAACAGGTTCTGGCCCGAGGTACTGCCGTACTGGACGAAGATCTTCAGCAACGAGCCCGGCTTGATATCCGCCCCACGGAAGACGAGTTGCTTCACACCCGGGTTGCCGAAGGAGATGACCTGACCGGCGTCAAGTGCCTGGTCGATGGTGACCGACTTGGTCGTTCCGCCGACGTGCGACGTGTACTGCAGAGCGACCTCGATATCCGACTTGCCCGAGTTGATGAGCACGCCAATGAAGTTCGCGTCAGTGCCCTTTGGGCTAATCACAAACGCGTTGCGCACCTGGAGCTTGCCGAGATTGAGGCTGACCCCATCGCTCGGGTCGTACTTGATCAGAGTTGCCTGCGGGGCGAAGAAAGTGCACCCGGTTGTGCCGAGGACCAACCCGATCGCCAGAACCGCGACAGTCGCGATGCGTCGTCTCACGAAACCCTCCAGAAGCCACAAAATCCAGTCAAACTCTATCGTAGCGAGGCGGCTCTGGAGCGCTCGGACGACCCCGCCGGGCTGGGAAGCGGCTGTGATAAACTGGGTCTCCTCGAATGGAGCCCCATACATGCTTTTTGAAGTCGGCGAGACCGTCGTTTATCCCCATCACGGCGCAGCAACTATCACCGAGGTGAAGAAGAGGATCATCAAGGGCGAAGAGAAGCTCTACCTGAAGCTCAATGTCACTCAGGGCGATCTGACCATCGAGGTTCCGGCGGACAACGTCGACCTCGTGGGCGTGCGTGACGTCATCGGTCGCGAGGGGCTCGACAAAGTGTTCGAGGTCCTGCGTGCGCCCTTCACCGAGGAGCCGACCAACTGGTCGCGTCGCTACAAGGCGAACCTCGAGAAGCTGGCATCCGGCGACGTCATCAAGGTCTCCGAGGTCGTTCGTGACCTCTGGCGCCGTGACCAGGACCGCGGGCTCTCAGCCGGCGAGAAGCGGATGCTCGCCAAGGCGCGTCAGATCCTCATCTCCGAGCTCGCGCTCGCCGAGAAGACCGACGAAGAAAAAGCCTCCACCGTTCTTGACGAAGTACTAGCCTCTTAACCTTCGGGCACGGCTGCCCCAATCGCCTTCGGGCTGGTCTTGCCTCAAGTCATTTGACGGAGTAGACGATGTCTGAGACGAATACTGCGACCGTCGGGGTGATTGTTGTCGCTGCGGGCTCCGGCTCGCGGCTCGGCGCTGAACTGCCGAAGGCATTTGTGTCGCTCGGCGGCCAAAGTATCCTGCAGCGATCACTCGAATCCGTGCTCGGGATGTCCGAACCGGCGCAGATCGTGATCGTCGTGCCGGATGAGCAGCTTGCTCTTGCTCAGGACGAGGTGCGTCACGTCGCGGGGGCTGCCATCGAGTATGCGAGCGTCGTCGCCGGCGGCAAGACCAGGCAGTCCTCAGTCGCGGCCGGCCTCGCCGCGCTGTGGCCGGATGTCGGAGTAGTGCTGGTGCACGACGCTGCGCGCCCGTTTACCCCGGCCGCGCTGTTTGACGCTGTCGTTGCGAAAGTTCGCGCTTCCGGGCAGGGAGTGATCCCGGGGCTTCCCATCGCGGACACTCTCAAACGAATGGACAACGACGTCGCGCTCGAGACCGTAGACCGCTCGGTGCTCAGCGCCATCCAGACTCCGCAGGGTTTCCCGCGGGTCGAGCTCACTGCCGCGTATGCCGCCGCAACCCAGGACTACACCGACGACGCCGCCGTGTTTGCCGCCGCCGGGCACACCGTACGGGTGATCCATGGCGACGCCCTGGCCTTCAAGATCACGACCCCGTGGGATCTGCGGCGCGCTCAGGCACTGATCCCGACGAGCGGCTTTCGCTCGGGCATCGGCATCGACATTCACGCATATGACGAGTCTGTCCCCCTCTGGCTCGGAGGGCTGCACTGGCCGGACGAACCCGGTCTCGCCGGGCACAGCGACGGGGATGCGCTGTCGCACGCGATCTGTGACGCGCTCCTGTCTGCTGCCGGGCTCGGCGATCTCGGTAGCCGCTTCGGAACGGACGACCCGCGATTCGTGGACGCGCACGGCGAGGTATTCCTGCGCGCAACGATCGAGCTCGTGGCGGGTGCGGGATTCGGAATCCAGAACGTCGCGGTGCAGGTAATCGGCAATCGCCCGCGTCTTGCCGCTCGACGGGGCGAACTCGAAAAGCACCTGAGCGACGTCGTCGGGGCGCCGGTAAGCGTCGCTGCGACCACCTCCGACGGACTCGGGTTCACTGGCAGCGGCGAGGGCGTCGCCGCAATCGCTACGGCCCTGCTTTCGTCGTAACCGTCCGCGCGCGTCGATAAACTCGGGCCTGTGACTATCCGGCTCTACGACACCAAGGCTCAGGCCCTTCGGGACTTCGTTCCCCTGGTCGATGGCGCGGCCGGTATCTATGTCTGTGGCCCCACCGTGCAGTCCTCGCCGCACATTGGGCACCTGCGTTCGGCCCTCGTCTACGACCTGTGGCGGCGCTGGCTCACCTATCGCGGCTTCACCGTGACGCTCGTGCGAAATGTCACCGATATCGACGACAAGATCCTGGCGAACGCTTCGACGGGCTCAGCGACCGGGAGCGGCTCGGCGACCGGGGGCGGCTCAGCGACCGGGGGCGAGGAGTGGTGGGCTCTCGCGTATCGGGTCGAGTTGGAGTTCACCCGCGGATACCAGGCGCTGGGCATCCTTGCTCCGACCTATGAACCGCGCGCAACCGCAAGTGTGGCCGAGATGCAGGCAGTCATTGCCAGACTCATCGAATCGGGCCACGCCTAT
>DATCDR010000189.1:0-15542 GCA_036510575.1 Acidimicrobiales bacterium
CGAAGGTAGCGGTAGTGGCCGGTCCAAAGACGGGTGTCGTAGGGGATGTAGCGAGTCGACTGCTCGAGGTAGGCCATCAGCCGGGAGCGCTCGAGAATCTTGGTCAACACGTTCGATGCCTGTTCACAAGCGAGGTGGACGCCACCGAGCTGCGCTACGGAGTCGTCGCCGTACTCGCCGAATACCCGCGCGTAGAGCTCCTCGGCTCGTCGCAGACCCATGGTCGCGTCGATTGTCTCGTCGCCGGCGATATCGAGGTCTTCCACGAACTCGTCGAGGAACAGTCGTCGCAAGCTCTTCGAAGATCGCGAGTAGCGTGCGAACAGCGCCCCTTTTACGACCTCAGGTAGGTTGACCAGGGCAAAGACCGGCCCGTCGAGGTTGGTGACGTAGTGGCGGAGAATTTCCCGCTCGCTCGCAGAGAAGGACTCGACAGCGTAGGACATGCCCGGGTGACTCTAGGAGAAGCGCCGAGTGATGTCGCGGATTGTCCCTGGGCACGCACCAGCCCCACCGACAACGGCTGATCCCTACGAAGTGGGCACCGGCAGCGCACCGTCGCCGGTCTCTTCACCCTCGACAGCGGCATCTACAGTCTCGATACTTTGCTCCGCGTCGATCTCTGGAAGGTTCGTGAGGGCCACGATTCCCCGGATGAGCGCTCCCTCAGCCGATCGTGCCGCTCGTTCGAGCCGCGACGTCCCAGCCACCGCCCCTATCTGACGGATGAGGTCTGCGAGCTGCTTTACGTTCCGGACGAAGTCCCCGCCGGACATGACGAGCTCAGACTCGCCCTGTCGCCGCTGCGCGCCCCGCGCGTGTTTCAAGATCGTGGTGAGGTCCTCACCTCGCGCCCAGGCGTAGGCCAGTGCACCGAATCCAGGGTCGAGCGCTCTTGTTTGTGGGAGGCCGTGGCGACGTTCGGTCTTTCGAAGCTCGGCTGCAAGCCCACTCAGGGCGCCGGCGCGCCGGGTCAGTCGAGCCGATGGCAGGTCCCGTCGGGTCTGGCCCCGGCGGGACTCGTAGGTGAACATCGAGGCGATAGCGGCGAGCTCGGGAGCGTCGAGGCCGTCGAGCAGCCCAGTGCCGATCGCCTCGGAGACCAAGAGGTCGCAGTCGTGATAGATACCGCAGAGCCGCTCGCCAGCGGAGGTGAGGCGCCAGCCATCGAGGTATTCGCGCTCTTCTAGGAGTCGCAAGATGTCGTCGAGCTCGTCGGTGAGCGGCGTGCGGCTTTGGTACTGCGCGAAGGAGGAGCGCACGAGCCGATAGGCGTCTTCTTTGCGGTGGCGCCGGACGAGGTTGACCGCCATGTTCGCGGTGGGCCGAAACGAGCTGGTGAGTGCGCCGGTTCTCGAGGCTGCGAGCGCGGCGACATCTTCGAAGCTGTGATACGGCGAGAAGAGCACCGCCGCGTAGCCGACGTCGTCGATGCCGCGACGTCCCGCTCGACCAGTTAACTGGGTGTACTCCCCGGGGGTCAGATCCTCGTGCCCGTCACCGCCGAACTTCGAGAGCGCCTCGATGATGACCGATCTGGCCGGCATGTTGATGCCGAGCGCGAGCGTCTCCGTGGCGAAGACGACCTTCACGAGTGCCTTGGAGAACAGCTCCTCGACGGCCTCCCGGAAGGCTGGGACGAGCCCTGCATGGTGCGCAGCGATTCCTGCTTCGGCGGCGCTTCTGAACCGTGTGTAGTTGAGCAACTTGAGGTCGGCGTCACTTAGTGCTTCGACGTGCCGATCGGTGATCACTCGGATCTCAGCCCGTTCCTCAAAGGAGGTGAGCCGGATTCCGGTGTCGGTGCACTGCCGGACCGCATCCTCACAGCCGTTTCTGGAGAAGACGAAGTAGATCGCTGGGAGCAGCTCGGCACGGGCGAAGTCCTCGACCACGTCGCTCCTGCGGGGTCGAAGCGAGCCCCGTGCTGCTTTCGTACCAGGCGGCGAGCGGCGCGAGCGAACGCGCGCGAGCTGCTCTCGCCTGCCGTCTAGCTCGAGTGCACGGCGATTCGGCTGGCCGTTGACGAAGGTGGGGAGCACCGCGAGCTCTCCTTCGCGACGGTCCTCGACGACGTAGAGCTGGCGGAGCTCGATCGGGCGACGGTCCTCGATGATCGGCGTCACCTCACCTCGGACCCCGGTCATCCAGGCAGCGAGCTCCTCCGCGTTGGCGACCGTCGCGGACAAACAGACGAGCGCGACCCCCTTCGGCGCCGAGAGGATGATCTCTTCCCACACCGAGCCTCGGTAGCGATCCTCGAGGTAGTGGACTTCATCTAGGACGACGCAGCCGAGCTCGCTTAGGCGTCCCGGCTGGGAGTAGATCATGTTGCGGAGGACCTCGGTGGTCATGACGACGATGTCGGCACCCGGGTTCTGGCTAACGTCGCCGGTGAGCAGGCCTACCCGGTCCGAGCCATAGGTCGCGACGAAGTCCCCATACTTCTGATTCGACAGTGCCTTGAGCGGTGTTGTGTAGAAGGTCCGTTTGCCGACATGAAGAGTCTGGGCGACTGCGTACTCGGCGACGAGGGTTTTTCCTGAGCCGGTAGGCGCCGCGACGAGCACCGATGCTCCCTCATCGAGCGCGTCGAATGCCTCGATCTGGAAGGGATCGAGCTCGAAACCGAGCTCTTCGACGAATCGCGCCCGTACCGCGTCCGCGGACGCGTTCACCGCTTCATCAGCCGGCCGATGATGATTGCCGCTTCGTAGAACAACAGCATCGGAACCGCCATCGCCAGCATCGAGAACGGGTCAGACGACGGGGTGAGCACGCCGGAGGTGATCACGATGATGATGATCGCACCCCTCCGGAACTTCCGGAGTTGTCGGGTCGTGAGGACTCCTGCGAGCTCGAGCCCGACGAGAACGACTGGGAATTCGAAGGTGAGGCCAAACAGCGCCATCAGCGCAAGGAGCAGATTCAGGTACTTCTGTGGCGAGAGGATCTCTTGGATCCCCGATCCTGAGGCTGCCTTCAAGAAGCCGAGCGCGTGCGGGAAAGTGAACCAGGCGATCGTCACACCAGTGGCAAAGAGCAGCAATGTCGCGACGACGAAGGGAATCGCGTAGCGCTTCTCGCTTGCCTTAAGCCCAGGGGTCACGAACCTCCAGAGCTGGAACAAGATCACCGGGGCGGCAAGTGCCAGTCCGCCGTAGCCGGCGACGTCGAGGTGCACGCCGAAGCCCTCGAGTGGGCCAGTGACGTAGAGCGTGCAGTCGCGCGGGTCCGCGTGGCAAAGCGGGCGACGAAGGAAGGTGAGAACCCGGGAGTACTCGATGTAACCAACGATCGCCGCGAGCGTGAAGGCGATCGCGCAGATGATGATCCGACGTCGGAGCTCGGCGAGGTGCTCGAGCAGCGTCATCGCGTCTGGTGCTGCACGCTCGCGCTTGGTCTCGGCTTCCGTCATCGCAGTTGTCGCGGTCGGTGCCGGCTCCGCGCGATCATCACCTCGTCAGTTCATTCCCGGGTCATCGTTTGGGATCGTGTAGTCCGCAAAGGATCTCGGCTCAGAAGCTGTCGGTCGAATACCTGGCACGCCGCGTTGCACGGTGTCACTCTTTTTGGTCTCGTCGTCGTTCGCGTCCCGTGGTGGTGACGAACCAGAGGTGTCGAAGAGACCAGCTATCGCGCCCCTAGCCGATGGGATCTTCGGAATCTTCGGCAGATCGACGTCGGGGAGCGCGCTTTTAACTTCGTCGCGTACCTGGTCACGGACGCGATTGAGCTCCTTTAGCACCGCGGCCATCTGACGCGCGACTGCGGGCAGGCGTTCTGGGCCGAGCACGACGAGCGCGACCACCAAGATCACCAGCAACTTGGCCGGATCGAGATTCAGCACTACGTCAGTGTATCGGCGCGCCCGTTGCCGCTACGGGGGCGAAAGGGGCCGGATCGAGCGTCGCGCTGCGGGCGAACCGTCTCGCGTGCCCGAGTCTTGGTCAAAAGATATGGAATGCAGGGCGTCCAAAGCGCCACCAGAGCACCAACACTTTCCCGACCATGCTCGAGCCTGGAATGGTTCCCCAGTATCTGCTGTCACAAGAGATCGAGCGGTTGTCACCCATCATGAAGAAGCGCCCCGCAGGGATCTTCTGCTTCGGGATAGCTCTCCCGAGCTGCGTGCCCGCCGGCAGCCATGGTTCGGCCAACGCCTTGCCGTCTAGGTAGACCGTGTTGCCCTTGGACTGAATCGTCTCACCTGGTAGTCCGATGACCCGCTTCACGAGAATCGACTGTGGCGAGCCGCATACGACGTCGGCGGCGGGGCCGTGGAAGACGACGATATCGCCCGTGTGCAGGCTCGACGGGGAGAAGAAGACCTTCTGGACGAGAATTCGGTCACCGACCTGCAGCGTCGGGATCATCGAGCCCGACGGCACGAAGTACGCCTGGAAGACGAAGGTGCGCATGGCAAACGCCAGCGCCAGTGCGACGACGGCCACGATTGCCCACTCCATCGCGGTGCGAGACCGCGATGGGGGTCGTTTCGGCGGCACAACCGCGCTGTGGCGACGTCGTCCGGTGGGAGGCCGCGGCGGCGCTTCGCTGTCGCCCTCTGGTGTCGCTACTTGAGTCATCTCGTCAGCGTCTCTCACATCGCTTCGATCATTCGCTCGACGCGCTCGTCGTAGGCTTTGAAAGGGTCCTTCAACAATACGGTTCGTTGTGTCTGATCATTGAGCTTGAGGTGCACCCAGTCGACGGTGAAGTCGCGACGGCGCTCCTTGGCCTTCCGGATGAACTCTCCCCGGAGGCGGGCTCTCGTGGTCTGTGGCGCCTGCTCAGTGGCGATCGTTATCGCCTCGTCGGTCACGATCCGCTCGACCGCGCCTCGTGCCTGGAGTCGGTAGAAGATGCCGCGATCCCGGCTGACGTCGTGGTACTGCAGGTCCAACATCGCGATCTTGGGATCGGCGAGGGTGAGCTGGTGGCGGGCCCGAACGGACTCCACCAGGTGATGCTTGATCACCCAGTCACACTCTCGGTCGAGGGACAGCGGATCCTGTTCGATCGCCGTCATGCAGTGCTGCCACATCTCGAGTGCCCGCATCTCCTGGTCGGGAAGGCCCTGTGACTCCGCGTACCGAAGTGCCCGCGTCAGGTACTCGTTTTGGATATCGACTGCGGAGGCCTCCCTGCCGGTCTGGAGGGCCACCGTCTGGGTGCAAGTTATGTCGTGGCTGATGTCGCGGATCGCCCGGATCGGGTCCTCGAGCGTCATGTCTCGAAGCACAACCGAGGGGTCCTCGAGCATCCGCAACATGATTGCCGTGACGCCGACCTTTAGGAAGGTCGCGTACTCGCTCATGTTCGAATCACCGACGATCACGTGCAGGCGTCGGAAGCGCTCTGCATCGGCGTGCGGCTCGTCTCTGGTGTTGATGATCGGGCGGGATCTCGTGGTCGCCGACGAGAAGTCCTCCCACATGTGGTCCGCCCGCTGGCTGATGCAAAAGAGCGGTCCGCGAGCGGTCTGGAGAACCTTTCCGGCACCTGCGTAGATCTGGCGCGAGACCAGGAAGGGTATGAGCACCTTGGCGTAGTGTGAGAGCACGTCGTCACGCCCGGTGAGGTAGTTCTCGTGACACCCATAGGAGTTCCCTGCCGAGTCCGTGTTGTTCTTGAATAAGAAGACGTCGCCTCGGATGCCCTCTTCGCGAAGCCTCGACTCCGCCGAGGTGACGAGTCCCTCGAGGATCCGTTCCCCTGCCTTGTCGGACGCGACGAGGTCTTCAAGGGAGTCACACTCGGGGGTGGCATACTCGGGATGGCTGCCAACGTCTAGGTAGAGGCGTGCCCCGTTCTCGAGGAAGACGTTCGAGGAGCGTCCCCAGCTAAGGACGCGACGAAAGAGGTACCGAGCGGTCTCGTCGGGACTCAGCCGTCGTTGGCCCCGCAACGTACACGTGACGCCGTATTCGTTCTCGATTCCAAAGATCCGGCGATTCACGAAAGTTAACCTACTGCCTGAGGGTGAACACCTCGTGTCGTAGGGCTGAACCGGTCTCAGCTGGCGAGCAGGGTCGTGATCTCGTCGGCTTCGACTCGTCGGAACGCACGACGGCCGTTCGCGTCAGAGAGCATCCCAACCTCGAGGTCACTTGCCGGTAGCGTCCGGTCAGGCCCAGCGAGTGCATCGACGCAAGCCCGGAGCGCGACAGCGAGGCCGGAGTCGGGTTGGAACGTCGCACCGAGTCGGCGAGAGATCTCCTCAGCCTCACCGCCGAGGACCGAGAAGGTCTCCTCGTCGACGACCGAGCCGTCATAGGCGATGTGATAAAGGCGTGTGTCGTCGGGCGTCGCACCGAGCTCCGCGACGACGATCTCGACTTCGAGTGGCTTCATCTCGTGGGTGAAGACCTGGCCGAGGAACTGGGCGTAGAGGTTGGCGAGGCTTCTGGCGTCGACGTCTTCTCGCGAGTAGGTGAAGCCCTTGGTGTCCGCGTGTCGGATTCCGGCGACTCGCAGTTGATCGAACTCGTTGTACTTGCCGACGCCCGCAAAAGCGACCCGGTCGTAGATCTCGCTGATCTTGTGCAGCGTGCGCGAGGGATTCTCCGCGACCATCAAGACGCCGTGGTCGAATCGCACCGCAACGAGCGCTCGGCCCCTTGCGATCCCCTTTTGGGCGTACTCCGCCCGGTCCTTCATGATCTGCTCCGGTGCGACGTAGTACGGCATCGTCATGACCGGTTGTTCCCCCCTGGTCGGCCGCCGCGCGCAAGGACTGCGGCGAAGCGCGCCGCCACCTCTTCTTCGGCGAGTCTCGTGAAGCCGGTCACATCGACGGTCGCGATGATCGGATAGATGCCCCTCAGTGGATCGGGGCCACCTGTCGCGGCGTCTTCGTCGGCGGCTTGGTACAGCGCATCGACGGCGAGTTCGACTGCTTCGTCCCTGCTCAGGTCGTCACGGAAACCGAGCTTGATGGTCGTCTTGGCGTTGCGGCCACCAGAGCCGGTGGCTGCGAAGTCGGTCTCCTCGTAGCGCCCGCCGGTGATGTCGAAAGAAAAGATTCGGCCGATATTCCGGCGGTGGTCCCATCCGGCGAAAAGCGGCACGACTGCCAGGCCTTGCATCGCCATCGGCATGTTGTTGCGGATCATCTGAGAGAGCTGATTCGCTTTCCCTTCGAGGGTGAGGACCGAGCCCTCAACCTTCTCGTAGTGCTCGAGCTGGGTTTGGAAGAGCTTCACCATCTCCACTGCCGGGCCAGCCGCGCCAGCGATGGCAACAGCTGAGAAGCGGTCGGCCGGGAAGACCTTCTCCATGTTGCGGTAGGCGATCGTCACACCCTCGGTGGCACGTCGGTCACCTGCCATGATCACACCGCCGTTGTAGCGAAGCGAGACGATAGTAGTGCCGTGCGGTGATGTGAGCTCACCGCTTAAATCTGGCAAGGTCCCTGCCGAAGTGCGCCGCAACAAGTCGGCGAAGTTCGGCCCCGGGTCCTCATTCGAGGGAAAGACATAAAGACTCATGAGGCGATCAGTGTAACGAGCCGGTGTTGGGCTCGGCCTTGGTTACTGGCCGCCCTTTTGCACGTAGCTCCGCACGAACTCCTCGGCGTTCTTTTCAAGCACGTCGTCGATCTCGTCGAGCAAGTCGTCGAGTTCGGCCTTCAGCTTGTCTCCCCGCTCGGTAGTCGGAGCGGCTGTGTCGACCTCGGCCGTCTCTGCAGGAGTGGTCGGGCGCCGGATCTGCTCACGTTCCGCCATGTTGTTGCCTCCTAGCCTTCGAGTCGAGCAATGAGCTCGGCTGGACTTTTGCACTCATCAAAGAGCGTACCCACATGTGCTGCGCTTCCACGGAGCGGGTCCATCATCGGGATCCGCCGCAAGGCTGTCTCGCCGGTGTCGAAGATGATCGAATCCCAGTTGGCAGCGACGATTGACTCCGGAAAGTGCCTCAGGCACTCGCCTCGGAAGTAGGCACGCGTGGTGCGCGGCGGGTTGCTCACTGCCGCATCGACCTCTGCCACGTCGATGAGCCGCTCCGTTCCCAACCGGGCGAATAGCGACTTGTCCGGGCGAAGGTCGTGGTACTGCAGGTCGAGCGCGGAGATCCGCGGGTCGTCGAAACCGCAGTTGTGCCGCTCGCGATAGGCGTTGATCAGTTCGTACTTCGCTACCCAGTCCAGCTGATCCTTGAGCGTGGTCGGGTCGTGCTCGAGCCCGTTTAAGACTTGCTCCCAGCGCTCGAGCACGAGCTGGCCGATAGCTGGCGGTCCGAGCGGTGAAAGGCCATGGCTGTCGGCGTAGGTGCGGGCGAGCTCGTAGATCTCCCACTGCAGCTCGAGCGCCGTCACCGTCGCCCCATCTGCGAGCTCGAGTTTCACGCTGAGCGCCAGGTCGTGGGAGACGTCGTGCATCGCCTTCACCGGTGATGCGAGCGCGAAATTTCCGGCATCAAAGACACCGTCTTCGATCATCGTCAGCATTAATGCGCTCGTGCCCAGCTTCAACAGCGTGGCGACCTCTGCGAGGTTGGCATCGCCGGTGATCACGTGCAGCCGACGATATGAGTTCGGATCCGCGTGCGGTTCGTCGCGCGAGTTGATGATCGGCCGTCGCATCGTCGTCTCGAGGCCTACCTCCTCCTCGAAGAAATCGGCCCGCTGGGTGAGCTCGAAGCCGCTTCGCTGCGTGCCCACCTCTTCACATCCGACCTTGCCAGATCCGGTGAAGAGCTGGCGCGTCACGAGAAACGGCGTGAAGTCCCTGGCAAGTTGGGCAAATGGGATCGCGCGCGCCATGAGGTAGTTCTCGTGACAGCCATACGAGTTGCCTTTACCGTCGGAATTGTTCTTGTAGATCACGATCTCTTCACCAGGTGGCAAGAGCTTGCTCGCAGCCGCCATAGAGCGCTGCAAGATGACCTCTCCCGCGCGGTCATACGCCAGGGCCTCGAGAACAGTCGAACACTCCGGTGAGGAGTACTCAGGATGCGCGTGATCGACGTAGTAGCGAGCCCCGTTGGTGAGCACGGTGTTGAACAGATGGCTGTCGACGATCGGCGCCATTCCACCGTTGTGGATAAAGCCGCGGGCGTCGCGATGTGGCGCCTCGTCGTCGAAGTCCCAGTTGACCCTGCTCGCGAGGCCGTTGACGTACGCGTTGATCAACAGTGAAGAGGCCGCGGTCGGGTTGTTGTTGGGCCCTAGTACGTGGATGCCGTACTCGGTCTCGATTCCAAGCACCTTCTGGACTGACATCAGACTCCGTCCGCAGCAACCGTCAAAGGTACTGGCCGGTTCCGACGCGCTCGATCTCTCTGCCGCCGCGGATCTCGTCGCCGTGCTCGATCACCGTGCGGACGTAGACGATGCGTTCGCCCTTGCGCCCGGAGATCTTCGCCCAGTCGTCAGGATTTGTCGTGTTCGGCAGGTCTTCGTTCTCTTTGTACTCCTGCTTGATCGAGTCCAGCAGATGCTCGAGACGAATGCCCCGTCCGTTTTTGGCGATAACCCGCTTGATGGCCAGCTTCTTCGCGCGGTTCACGATGTTTTCGATCATCGCGCCCGACGCGAAATCCTTGAAGTAGAGCAGCTCCTTGTCGCCGTTTTGATACGTGACTTCGAGGAACTGGTTGGCCGTGTCGGTCTTGTACATCTCCTCGACTGTCTTTTCGATCATCGCCTGAACCGCCTTTGCGGGGTCTCCCCCGCCGAGGGTGAACACCTCGTCGGCGTCGAGCGGCAGGTCCGGCGTGAGGTACCTGGCGAAGATCTGCTCGGCTGAAGCCGAGTTCGGTCGCTCGATCTTGATCTTCACGTCGAGTCGCCCTGGGCGAAGGATCGCGGGGTCGATGAGGTCTTCACGGTTTGACGCACCGATGACGATCACGTTGCGCAGCCGTTCGACACCGTCGATCTCGGTCAGCAGCTGTGGCACCACCGTTGACTCCATGTCCGAGCTGATGCCGGAGCCTCGGGTGCGAAAAAGTGAGTCCATCTCGTCGAAAAAGACGATGACTGGCACGCCCTCCTCGGCCTTTTCACGTGCCCTGTCGAAGATCACCCGGATCTGGCGCTCGGTCTCGCCGACGTATTTGTTCAACAGCTCCGGGCCCTTGATGTTTAAGAAGTAGCTCCGGGCATTGCTGTCGCCGGTGCGCTCGCTGACCTTTTTCGCCAGCGAATTCGCGACCGCCTTGGCGATAAGGGTCTTGCCGCAGCCTGGAGGACCGTAGAGCAAGATGCCCTTCGGTGCCGGTAGGCGGTGTTCTGCGAAGAGCTCGCGGTGGAGAAAGGGCAGCTCGACAGCATCGGTGATCGCCTCGATCTGCTCATCTAGACCACCGATGTCGGCGTAGGTGATGTCGGGGACCTCTTCGAGGACGACCTCTTCGAGCTCTTGTTTCGGTAACAGCTCAACGAGTAGCTGGCTCCTCGTCTCTAACAGCACGCTGTCGCCACCGCGAAGGCGAATGTCGGCGAGGGTCGGGGAGATCTCAACGACCCTCGTCCCGTCACCTCGTCCGGACACGAGAGCTCGCGTGCGGTCGTCGAGAATATCCACGATCGTGACTACTTCGCCTGATCGCTCGACCTCTCGGGCGAGCACGACGTTCATCGACTCGTTCAGCACAACCTCGGAGCCCCGCTCGAGGGAGGTGCCGTCGACGTCTGGGCGGGTGGTGACGCGCATCTTTCGGCCCGACGCGACGACGTCGACGGTGCCATCGTCATTGGAGCGTAGAAACGTGCCATACGACGCAGGCGGTTGGCTGAGCTTGTCCACCTCGTCGCGAAGGACGGCGATGTTCTCCTTGGCGAGATGCAAGGTGGTAGTCAGCTTGTCGTTCTGGTTCGTAGCTTGTGCAAGTTGGCCGCGTGCTTGCAACAGGCTTTCTTCGAGGACCCGGACGCGGTGCGGCGCTTCGACCAACCGATGTCTGAGCTCGGCTACTTCCCGTTCAGTTTCCCCGAGGAGCCGCTGAAGTTCAGAGACCTGGTCCTCTTCGGTCACGAGCACACACCTCCGTACTTGCTGTGTTTACCTACGACCGACCCTACACCGGGGACCCTGGTGAACAAGCTCATGGTCATCTATACGGCGCGGCGACGGTGATCCATTAGATTCCACTAACCTGAGTTGCCAAGCACAACCGTGAGAAGGAGCGGCATGAAGGTCTGGATAGATCAGGATCTATGCACCGGAGATGGTCTGTGCGAGGAGATCTGCCCCGACGTCTTCACTTTGCTTGATGACGGGCTCGCCTACGTCAAAGATGGCGCGACCGTCATGAACGAACCTGGTGGCGCAGCGGGCATGGTGACCGTCGCAGTGGCACTCCACGACGCCGTAACTGAAGCGGCCGAAGAGTGTCCTGGCGAATGTATCTTCATTGAGGCTGACTGACTGAGTAGATCAGGCGCTGATGCAGCGCCGTCGTGTTCTGCTACGAAACCGCATCGCACAAGGCCCTTCGGTCCCAGTTAGTCGCGACCTGACACCGACTCGGGTCCTTGGAAGTGACTCACCAAAGAGCCGGCGTGAAGAGTTTCCACGTTCCGTCGAAACCGGCGTCGCGCGTGCTGCGCCGAGGCCGATGGGCAGGCGGTACGCTTCGGAACGAGCAAGTCGGCCAGCTCCGGGGGCCGGTGGTTACGAGGCAGCGGGCCTCAACTATCGAGGAGGCAAAGACCATGACGATCCAAACAGCGGCTTCACCTACTACGTCTTCGAGCGAGGGGCTCGGGCCGAACCGGCTGCACCACGCCGCCTGGATAACGCTCGACTCAGAGGCGACGCGTCAGTTCTACGAGGACGTGCTCGGTGTCCCACTCGCTGCCACGTGGTGCGAGGAGATGAACGGGCAGTTCTACGTCCATACCTTTTACGCCATGCGTGATGGCGGCGCCCTTGCGTTCTTCGAGTATGCCGACCCGCAGCGTCGCGAGAGCCTGGAGTTCAAGAGCCCGGGGCATCTCGCCTTTGAGGTCTCCGACGCGACCCAGGCCGATCTCATCGCGCGCCTCGAGGCGAACGGCACAGCGTTCCGCACGACCGACCACGGCTACTGCCGCTCGCTCTACGTGACGGACCCCAACAACCTCGGGCTCGAGTTCACCGTCGACGCGAAGGAACTGGACGCGATCAACGCGCGCCAGCAGGCGAACTGCCACGCTGACCTCAAGCGCTGGCTGGCAGGCGATCACACGCCGAACAACGACATCCGCGCGCACTGAGCGACGCGGGTCGACCAAGGAAAGCTGTGAGTAGATCCGCGTGAGTGCCCCCGCGTTGGGGCTTATCCCAACCTCGCTCGTCGGCAGCTATCCCCAACCTGATTGGCTCGTCGACCGGGTACGGCTTCGCGAGCTCGGGGTGCCGCGCATCCCGGCGCCGGAGATCTGGCGCGTCGAGGCTGACTTTCTCGCACAGGCGAAGGACGACGCAACGGCGTTAGCGATCGCCGAGCAGGAGCGACTCGGCCTCGACGTGATCACCGATGGCGAGGTCCGGCGAGAGAGCTACTCGAACTACTTCGCGAATGCGCTCGACGGCATTGATGATTCGCGGATCGGCGAGCTCGTCCGGCCAACCGGTGGCCACATCGACGTGCCGCTGTTCTCCGGACCCGCCCGCCGGACCCGATCTGTCGGCGTCACTGACGTTCGATTCCTTCGCGCGCATAGTGACCGCGTGATCAAAGCGACACTGCCGGGTCCGTTCTCGATCTCTGAGCAGGCCGAGACCTCCCACTACGCAGATCGAGAGGGGCTCGCGCTCGATCTGGCCGATGCAGTTAATGCTGAGGTGAAGGAGCTTTTCGCCGCAGGCGCCGACATCGTCCAGCTAGATGAGCCGTGGATGGAGCGCTGGCCAGAGCGCTCGAAGATCTATGGCACGAAGGTCCTCAACCGCGCACTCGATGGCGTCGAGGGGACGGTCGCGATCCACCTCTGCTTCGGTTACGGCGCCCTCGTCGGTGACAAGCGTTCGGACTACCGGTTCTTCGACGAGCTCGCCGACACGTCGATCGCGCAGGTCTCGGTCGAGGCCGCCCAGCCGAACCTCACGCTCTCTCAGCTCGCCGGACTCCCCGAGAAGACGATCATCCTCGGTGTGATCAACCTTGGTGACGAGTCGGTCGAGTCGGCAGCGACGGTCGCGGCACGGATCGAGGCGGCGCTCGTGTATGTCGCCCCCGAGCGCCTGGCCGTCGCCCCCGACTGTGGGATGAAGTATCTCCCCCGCGACATCGCGAACGCGAAGATCGCCGCGATGGTCGAGGGTGCCGCGCTCGTCCGAGCCAAACTCGGAGGCTGAGGCGGTACCGCCCGCCGGGGAGTGAGACATCCGCGAACTGCAATCAACGGCGTCGAAGTAACGCCAGGTTGCTCGAGCAGTAGCGAGTAGAGCCGCTTACTCCGACTCCTCGCCAACCTCCCAGAGCGACGCGGTCGGCTCGGCGAGATCGAGCCGCCTGGCCGTCGTCAAAAAGCCGGTGTGGGCGACCATCCTGTGGTCAGGTCGAACGGAGCGTCCTTCGATGTGCCAGCTCCGTTGCAGCACCTCGATGGTCTCGGCGAGTCCGAAGCCATTCGCTGCGAGCGCCGCGCGCAGATCGGCAGTCTGATTGATCGACGGCAGGTAGGCGAGCAGGATGCCGCCCGGCCGGAGCGCCTTTTCCGCATGTGGGAGCGCGCGCCATGGCTCTGGAAGATCGAGCAGCACACGGTCGAGATTCTCTTCGTCAATGCCGTCGTAGACGTCGCGCACCTGCACGCGATACGACGTCTCGGTTCCGATGGCCTCAGCGACGTTCAGCAGGGCGCGTTCCGCGAAGTCTTCTCGAATCTCGTAGCCGGCCACGATGCAGCCAGCACGAAGCGCCACCATCGAAAGCGCACCCGAGCCGACGCCTGCCTCGAGTATTCGAGCGCCAGGGTACAGATCGGCCTTCATGATGATGGTGCCGAGGTCCTTCGGGTAGATCACCTGGGCGCCGCGGGGCATCTTGACGACGAGATCCGAGAGCGTCGGACGAAGCACTAGCAGGCGACGCGAAGCGGCGTCTTTGCCCTCCCTGCGACGCGCGGCTACCTCGACTCCTTCGCCTCCGCCGATGATCTCGTCGTGTGCGACGACGCCGGCATGGGTCTGGAAGGTCGAGCCTGGGCTCAAGCGGATCAGATAGCGACGATCCTTCCGATCGATGAGGAGCACGCGCTCCCCCGCTTGTAGCGCGCCGGCTACGAACTCCTTGTCGAGGTGGCCTTCCGCGGTGCCTTCGGTACTCAACGAGCCTCGGGCGAGCGCGAGCGCCTCGGCTTCATCTCTGCTGGTCGATGGGTAACCGTGATCGTCTCGCCGAGGGCGAGCTGTTCCCGCTGGACCTTTGGCGCCTCAGCCTTGAAGAGCAGGCGCACGACGCCTGCAGCGGCACCGATGCACAACCACCAGATGTTGCCTTCGATCAGGCCCCTACGCAGACCTCTACGAAGGAGCCGACGGGCGACGTTGTCGACGAGACTGATCACCTAGGACCGTCGGATCTCTAAAACCGTGGCCCGACGGCGACCACGACGACGACCGTGCAGGTAGGAGGCGACGATCGTGAGTGCACCTCCGATGACGCCCGCGGCGGCGAGACTTCGCTTCTGGTCGCCCACTGTCTGCTGCGCGGCGCTACCTAGGGAGCGCAGCCGTGACTCGATCTCGGAGATCGACACGCGGTCGCCCTTGGCGGTGGTAAAGGAGCGGGACTTTAACGCGGCGAGGAGGTCACTCATTGCAATCTCTCCTTAAGCCTTCGAGGTTCGGGACGGGTTGAGGGAGTGCAGCGTCACAAGGGCTGCGAGACCGATCATCCCGAGGCCAACCGCGGCAGTGGCGAGATAGGGCACGAACGCCCACGTGTGGATGAACACCCTGCCGGTCTCGTCTTGGAGAACACGGAGCACGCCGACGAGCACGATGACGCCGCCGATGCCGAAAACCAGTGCGCCTCCAAGCGCGATCGCGACCCCTTTGGCGATCGCCTTTAGCGGCACGATCGTCTCTTGGATCACGTAGCGGCGAACGAGAGCGATGAGTTCATCGATGCTCGGTCGAAACTTCTCCGGCGAGAGGTGGCCGCGGATCCATCCGCTCATGCCGCTTGCCTCCGCGGGGCGTTTCGTCGTGTCATGGCTGCAAGGCTACAAGAAGTGACGACCTACCTTGCTGCGAGCGCCGAGAATTCCGCCGCTTCACTGCTAGTGCTGTCACCACAAACCTTCGCCCTATAGGGGCGGCGGCTTGTGGCTCCTCGCATCTGACTAAACGACAGCCACTACGAGCGACTCCCCGGGATCGTCAGTGATCAGGTTCCCGAAGCGGACCACAGCAGGCCTGGGAGCAACGCCGCGTCGGTTTAACTGCATCGAAACGCGGCGCCGGTCACGCCGGGCGCGGCCGGGAAGGTTCCGACCTACTCGACGGTGCACGACCGTCAACCCCGAAAGGTCGACGTTGGTCCCACCGCTTGTTGATTTGGTCCCGGCGACCGTGTTCACGCTGCCTTTCGCAGGGAGCTTG
>DATCDR010000190.1:0-24658 GCA_036510575.1 Acidimicrobiales bacterium
AGGGGAGGTGGCGCACGCCGCCGCCGATGCGTTACCTGCCGCTGCCGTTCGGCCCACCCATCGGCTGGGCGCCGCTCAAGTATCTCCTCGATGTCGGCTTCACTCGCGACGCGTGGGCCCACCGCATCGACATCTACCAGGCGATCGGCCGCCCGATGCGCCTCACCGCCGAGCACGACGGCCGCCTCGTCGCCGACATCGTGCTCGAATGGGCCGATATCCACGGCCAGCCCTTCGAGTTGGTGCTGGAGGGTCCGGCCGGCGGCAAGTTCAGCCAGGGCGTCGACGGCGAACGCGTCGAGATGGATGCGCTCGACTTCATTCGTACCCTCGCAGGCCGCCTTCCTGGCACCGGCGTCCTCAGCCACCCCCTTCCGCTCTAAGCAAGGAGAGACCACCATGGAAACCCGAGTCGACGAGATCGCCGATCGCATCTACCGATTGTCAACATTCGTGCCTGACGTCGGCCCGACCGGCTTCACCTTCAATCAATTCCTCATCGACGCAGACGAGCCGACCATCTTCCACACCGGACCACGTGCCATGTTCCCCTCGGTGTCCGAGGCCATCACTTCGGTCATGCCTCTAGACCGGCTGCGCTGGATCACCTTTGGACACCTCGAAGCCGATGAGTGCGGCGCGATGAATCTGTTCCTCACCGCCGCTCCCAACGCCCAAGTCGCGCACACCGCGATCGGCTGCATGGTCTCGATCAACGACCTCGCCGACCGACCCCCTGTGCCGCTCGTCCCCGACGGCTTCCTAGACCTCGGCGGTCGTCGTCTGCGAAGTATTGACACGCCCCACGTGCCACACGGCTGGGACGCCCACGTCATCTTTGAGGAAGCCACTGGCACGCTGTTCTGCGGCGACCTCCTCTCTCAGGTCGGCGACGGACCTGCCCTGGTCAAGGACGACCTCCTCGAAGCAGCCGCGCAGACCGAGGACATGTTCCTCGCCACGTGCCTCACTCCGGACACGGCTCCGACGATCCGCCGACTCGCCGAACTAACTCCGAGGACGCTCGCAATCATGCATGGCTCCTCCTACGAGGGTGACGTCGCCAAGGCTCTGGTCGGCCTCGCGGCTGACTACGAACACCGACTTTCGGCCGCGAGCTGACGCGTTCCTGAGGCGCCGCCCAGGGCGCGGGTCGACCCATACCGAACGACCGATCGGGATCGTTGCGAATGTCCCATCGCAGTGACAATTCCTTAGGGATCCACCGCCGCTCGCGGGCAAGGGCATCCCAATTCGTCGGGATATGGGACCTCTTGGAATGGTTGCTCGCCGGTTCTTTGGTCGTCAGGCTTGGGTCATGCCTGAGTCCCAATTCGACGATTGGATCGCTCCTCGGCATGCGCGACTGTGGCCCGACTGTTCGACCAAGCAGTAATTGTTCCGACGAGCGGACTACTGCTAGGACGACTGGTGTGTAGCAACGGTCTTACGCCGAATGGGACCAACAGGCACATTTGATCTACGGATCGAAATTGCAGCGCGTATCCGTTACGTTCAGCGCCAATTGCGGGCAAAGCGGTCCTCGGCCATCGGCCGACGCGCCCTCGATCGTCGGAAGGGTGAAGCGCCAAGACAGTGAGCGCCGGGCCGAAACGAACGAGCACCCGGGCGCAACATCAAGACGGGGGTTCGAGGCCTCGGTATGACTCGAAGTCGTCCGCGGCGACGGTCGCTGACGGTCGCTGCGTCTGGCGCACAGACCAGACCCTGCAACCGATCGACCCCAACGCCAAGAGCGCTATCAACAACGCCATCGGCCGCGCGTCATGGCTTCCGCCGAGGCCGACGAGTGGCGCAACGACGGCACCGATGCCGAACTGCAGCACACCGAGCACAGCCGAAGCACTGCCGGCGGAATCGGGAAAATCGTTGAGGGCGAGCGCGGTCGCGTTCGGGATGATCAGACCGACGCTCGTCACTGCCAGAAACAGCGGGGGGAGGATCGCCAAAAGATTCTTCGGTTCGAACAGGACCGCGAGCCCGAGTAACGGTGAACCACCCGCGAGTGTCGCGACACCGGCGCTCAACATGCGCGAAGACCCGAGACGCCCGACGAGGTGGGCGTTGACCTGGCTCGCAAAGACGAGCCCGACCGCGTTCGAAGCGAAAACCAAGCTGAAGCGCTGTGGGGAGAGTCCGTAGATATTCTCGAGCACGAACGAGGATGCTGAGACGTAGCAGAACACGGCACCGACCCCAAGACCGAAGCAGAGCGCGTTCGCGAGGAATTTGCGGTCGGTTACCACGTCCCGCATGCCCGTGACCGTCTCCGCGAGACCGCCAGCGTGACGACGTTCCAGGGGAAGGGTCTCGGGCAGTTCGGTGAGTGCAGAAAGAAGGAGCAGGGTTCTAAGGATGCCGAGGGCGACGAAGACGCCCCTCCATGAAGCGATCCGAAGCAGCTCGGCTCCGATCTGAGGCGCGAGCACTGGACCGAGTCCGATCACGAGGAGCAGCCGGGAGAAAAAGCGCGCAGCGCGCACCCCCGAGAACAGATCTCGCACGACAGCATTGGAGGTGACGATCCCCGCGGCGCCCCCAGTTCCCTGGAGCAGCCGGAAGCTCGCGAGCGCGACGATTCCGGGTGCGAGGGCGCAGGCAAAGGAGGAGCCGACGAACAGCACCAGGCCGATAACGAGTGGGCGTTTCCTGCCAAAGCGGTCACTCAGGAGGCCGAATAGTACCTGTCCGATCGTGATTCCGACGAGGCACGCCGTCAGCGAAAGCTGGACCGACGAGGTGCTAGTCCGAAGATCCTTCGCAATGTTGGGTAGCGCCGGGAGGTACATGTCGACACAGAGCGGTCCGAAGCCGCAGAGGCCTCCAACCACGAGAAGTAGCTTGACGGGGCGTTCGGTAAGCGCCGCTCGACGAGTAGATCCGCGCGATTCTGCATCGTCCAATCGAGATTGCCCTCTTGGCGGGCGCTCCAAGCTGGCTTCCTCTCCACCGAACCTGCGGTCGTCCGAGGTCGCCGTCAATCGACGTTAGCAAGCCTTCCTCGAACGTTCGTATCTGATCAAAATTGAGCAGGACCAGCGTGACAATCGACTCGAATGAGGATCACCGATCCGAGGCTCAGGATCGCCAAACTCGAGAGCTTCGAGAGATCCGTGCCGTTCGTAACTAGCCAAGTGGGCAGCCCGTGGATCGGCTCGAGCGCGTCTGGGATCCCGCTCGACGTGCAGTCAACGGTGGAGCAAGCAAGTACCGCTCGGTCCTGTGCCAGCCGATCTGCGGACAAAACGGGGGAGTGGGCGCTGTCGGGTGGGCAGAGGATTACTCGGTCGTCGTGTGACGACTTGACGATCGATGCCTGCAGGACTCGACGTGGTAGCGCGACCGACTACTACGTATGACGTAGTAGTCTCGTTGGCATGGTACGCAGAAGTGGCAGGCCCTCGACGTCTCTCGAGCGATCGAACGAGCCGGCCGTTCTTATCTTGATGAGCCTCAGGGTGCGACCGAGACGCGCTGATTGGCCAAGGCGCGGGAAGAGATGACGACACTCGGCATGGTGAGCTTCGTCGCAGTCCGAGTGCTCAAGTGCGCACGGCCCTTCGTCGATGGGAACACCTAGATCCCACGGCTTGGCGAACGCGGCGATCGCTAGCCTTCTCTGATCGACACCGCCTGCGCCATGGGTAGCCGAATTGCGATCATTTGCAGGTGGTCGGCGTTCATGAATCCGTCAGGCTACGGAGCCATCCTGACGGACTACGCCCGCGATCGCGGTGTCAGGAGAGATGAGGGCTAGTGGAGCACATACTCGCGACCTGGGGCTACTTGGCCCTGTTCGGGATCACTGCGATCGCCGCGCTCGGTATCCCGGTCGGTTCGGAGATCGCGATTGGCTATGCAGGTGTGCTCGCGAGTGGCCAGCTCGTGTCGGGTCGCCATGACCACCTCTCGCTCGCGCTTGTCATCGTCCTCGCGACCTTAGGTGAGCTGCTGGGTTCACTCGTTGGCTACGCGATCGGGCGATTTGGCGGCCGATCCCTCGTCGAACGGGTTGGAAAGTACGTGTTGGTGACGAAGAAGGATCTCGACCGAGCCGAGGCGTGGTTCTCGCGCCGCGGAGAACCTGTTGTCTTCTTCGGACGGTTCGTGCCGTTGGTCCGGTCGTTCGTCTCGATCGCTGCGGGAGTTGGCGAGATGGCCCTGCCGAAGTTCATAGCGTTCACTTGGGCAGCGTGCGCGATCTGGTGCGGCGCTCTCGCTGGAATCGGGTATGGCTTAGGGTCGAGCTGGCATCGCGTGATCACGGACTTCAGCTATGTCGGCTACCTCGCGGCAGCTCTAGCCCTCGTCGTGGTTGTTGTCTTCATTGCCCATCGCGTCCATCGCTTGCGTCTCGAGTGGGGCTAGCCGGAGGTGACCGACCGGGCCGAACCAATCAGAGGAGCAGGGGCTGGCACACTGCTCGGTATGCGATTGCTTGTCGCCGAGGACGATCTCGGCTTGAAAGAGGTGCTCGAGCGCGGCCTTCGAGAAGCGGGGTACGTCGTCGACGCCGTGGGCGACGGCGACCTGGCGATCGAGTATCTGCGTTCTTATGAGTACGGCGTGTGTATCGTCGATTGGCGAATGCCGGGCCTCTCTGGCCTGGAGCTCGTCACCTGGGCGCGTGCGCACGGGATCCACACCCCGTTCCTGATGCTGACCGCCAAGGACGCGCCGCCTGATCGAGTCCGAGCGCTCGACGAGGGAGCCGACGACTACTTGATCAAGCCGTTCGACTACGGCGAGTTGCTCGCTCGGATCCGCGCCTTGCTGCGCCGGCCAATTGGGGATCGCCAGCCGGTCTTGCGCTGCGGATCGCTCACGGTCGATCCCGCGACCCGCGAGGCGCGGGTTGCTGGCTCTCCGGCGGACCTCACCCCGCGAGAGTTCGCGATCGTCGAGCTGTTGGTTCGAAAGAGCCCGGCCGTGGTCCAACGACGATCGATAGCGCTTCATGCTTGGCCGGACGAAACCGACGCGGTCGGTTCGAACACGATCGACGTACACATCGCCCGCCTGCGAGCCAAGCTCGCTAGATCCGATGCTCGCATCGAAACGGTGCGCGGGTCGGGTTATCGGATAGTCGCGAACTCTTCATGATGGATCCACGCTCGGAGCCTGCGAGTTCGCCTCCCCAGGTCCCGCGGACCATTCGACGCGTGGCGCTTGGAGCGACTCTGTCGGCGCTCGTGCTCTACCTATTGGTGAGCGCGATCGCAGATCTCGTGGTGATCAACCGATTTAGCGGTGCGATCGATGCCCGACTTGAGGCGCGACTGGCTGAAGTGGTGCACACGCTTCCGCGCGCTGGCCCGAAGGGACCAATCGGCGCCTATCAGCCCCAGGTATCCGGCGACCTCGATGACGCACCCATTGTGTTGTGGTGGGTCGCCCCGGGCTCGGCACGGGCCGTTCGACTTGACACGAACTCACCGGCGCTCCCGGCCACGGCCCTTCGCGTGAGCGGTCCTGTTGATGCCACCGTTGCGGGAAGCACCTTTCGTTTTGAAAGCGTCGCGTTCGCGGGCGGTCGAATCATCGGTGGGACGAGTGCTCAGGAACTCCGCAGCGCGTGGTCGATCCTGCTTGCGATCGAAGGCGCGCTTCTTCCGATCGTGCTGATTACCTTGTATATGGCGGCGTGGATCATCGGTCGGCGAGCAACGACGCCAATTGAGCGGGCTCGCCGGCGGCAGTTGGCCTTCACCGCGGATGCATCTCATGAGCTGCGAACGCCGCTCAGCGTCGTCGAGGCCGAAGTGGGCCTGGCACTCAGCGCGGACCGTTCGTCGGCTTCTTACCGAGCAGCTCTCGAGCGCGTCGCTGATGAGTCGAAGCGGCTTCGAGTGATCGTCGAGGATCTGCTTTGGCTGGCTCGCCTCGATGCCCTGCCGGCCATCCCGCCTTACGAAACGGTGGACATAGCGAGGCTCGCCGCGGTGTGTGCACAGCGCTTTGCCGCCGTTGCGCAACGTCGCGGGATCACACTCTCGGTTTTAGAAGGCAGTTCGGAGGCGCCGGTCGTGGTCGCTTCCGCCGACTGGCTTGATCGACTGTTGTCGGTGCTGCTCGACAACGCGTGCCGCTATGCCGATGACGGAGGACGCGTCGAGGTCGTCGTGACGACGACGCGCGAACGGGTGGTCGTCACTGTCAACGACAGCGGTCCAGGAATCGCTGTGGAAGATGGCGACCGCATCTTCGAACGATTCCACCGCGCGAGTGCGGTGCCTGGCGGCGCGGGACTCGGCCTTTCGATCGCGGACGCCGTAGTGAAAGCGACTGATGGCCAGTGGCAGGTGACGCGTCCGTCGCTCGGTGGCGCAGGCATCATCGTGAGCTGGCCTCGGTTTCGCGTTCGACGCGAGGAGCATCGCGACGTAGATCCGTTCTCGAACGAGATCAAGCCGTCAAGGTCAGCGCTGGCAGGGCGCAAGGGCACGAAGCCTCGACCCCGCCACCACCGTGAGTGTCGGGTATTAGTCGGTAACGCCAATTCATCCCACCGTCAGGTCCGCTTCTTACGGTTGACTCCGCGCGGCGACGGGACGCGCTCAGACGATGCGGTGGGAGAGTCATGGAGAAGCGTCCCAGGAAGTGGCTACGCCTGAGAGGCGAGCGATTGGCCTCGTGACAGCCAATCGGCGCACGCACGCGACAGGCCACAGAGTATCGACAGGCCGCGCTCAGCCGACTCGCAGTCGCGTGCGTCAAGATCAGGCGGACATGGCCCTTTCGCTTGCTCACGTAGATCACCCGGTCGCCCCGCCGGCCCCGACGCGGCGGGCCGGGCGGGAGCGACGGCCGGGTCACGCGCCGCGGCCACGCGTCGGCGACGCGTTCGCAGCCCTCGCCGGCCTCGGGCTTGGTGCGGTGCTGGGCCTCGTTGTCACCGGAGAGACTCGAGGCTCACTTGGCGCGCCCGGCGGGTGGATGATCGCGGCCGGCCGCCTCGCCGGTTTCACTGGCGCGTACCTGATGCTGGTCATGGTGGTGCTCATTGCGAGGATCCCCTGGCTCGAGCGTGCGGTCGGTCAGGACCGGCTTATTCGTTGGCACCGACGAATCGGACCGTGGCCGATACTGGCGATCACTGCCCATGTCGTGCTCATCACGCTCGGATATGCAGCGCTCGCCAAGGTCGGCGCGCTCCGTCAGCTATGGGTATTCCTCAGCTCTTACCCGGACGTCCTTGCCGCGGCGGTCGGATTCGCGCTGCTGGTCATGGCCGGCGCGACCTCGATCAAGATCGCCCGACGGCATCTCAAATATGAGACTTGGTGGATTGTCCATCTCTACTTCTATCTCGCGCTCGCGCTCGCCTTCGCGCACCAGATCGTCACCGGCGGGTCCTTTATCGGGCACCCTCTCAGCAGGGCGGTATGGATCGCGGTTTGGGCATGCACCGCTGGAGTCGTCCTCGCGTTCCGTGTGGTGCAGCCGGTCGTGCGCAATCTGCGACACCAGCTCCGGGTCTCGAGCGTTCGAGAGGAGGTCCCAGGCGTGGTGTCGATCATCTGCTCGGGGCGGCGACTCGATCGTCTCGCCGTTTCGGGAGGGCAATTCTTCAAGTGGCGCTTTCTGACAAGGGAGCTGTGGTGGCACGCGCACCCTTACTCACTTTCGGCGCTTCCCCAGCCTCCCTACATGCGGGTGACGGTAAAGGGACTCGGCGACCAAAGTCGGGCGATCGCGCAGCTCAAGCCGGGAACACGCATTGTTGTCGAAGGTCCGTATGGTGCCTTCACCCAGCACGCTCGCTCTTCGGATCAGGTGGTGCTGATCGGCGCCGGTGTTGGGGTCACGCCGCTTCGCGCATTGCTCGAGGACCTGCCATTGTCGGTTCGTGTGACGTTTGTTGTTCGGGCCTCACGCGTTGAGGACATCGTGCATCGCGATGAGCTCGCGTCGCTCGTCGCGCAGCGCGCCGGTCGATATCACGAAGTCATTGGTCCGCGCGAGACGGTTCGCCTTGATGCCCGATCGCTCGCGCGCCTCGTTCCGGAGCTTCCTGAGTGTGATCTCTACGTGTGCGGGCCAGGTGGTTTTGGCACGCGGGTCGTCGCCTCAGCCTTGCGACTCGGAATGCGGCGCGACCAGATCCACGAAGAAGCATTCGCGTTCTAGCCCATGGGGGATTGAAGATCGATGCCGACTCCAACAGGTCCACCCCGGTGAGACGGACCCCAATCGTGATCGTCGCGACTGTCGCTGGCCTTGCCGGGGTGCTGACGTTCCATACGAAGTCCGCGCCCCTCACGCTTGGTTCCCTGCCAAGTAGCTCGGTGTCGCGTGGCTCGTCGACGCTGCCGGTCGCGTCGGGTTCCTCAACAGGAAGCGGATCGAGCACCGCAGGGGCTGCCGTCTCGTCAAGCTCTTCGACGACGACAGTGCCAGCTCCATCGACGAGCACGACCTCTTCACAACAGATCAGCACTTCGACGACTCCGTCGACAACCAGCCCACCGAGTTCGACAACTACATCGACCACCATTCCGTCCACCACGATCCGGTCGACGACGAGAAGCGCGACCGGCGCGTCGGTCAACTACAACTACGGCGTCTTGTCGGTCTCGGTAACGGCGGTGCAATCGAAGATCACCGAGGTCCGGATCGCGTCGCTCGACGATGGGGGGAATTTCCGATCGCAGTCGATCGATCAGCAATCGATACCGACCCTCGAGCAGGAGGCGCTGGCGGCGCAGAGTGCGAACATCCAAGGGGTCTCGGGCGCGAGTTACACGAGTGCCGGATTCGAGCAATCTCTCCAGTCAGCACTTGGAAAACTCGGGATTTCGTGACGTCGGCTGTCGGGACCGAGACCGCACCCTCGGTCCCTCTCCAGGTGATTCACCACTGCGAACCGGTGATGGGAACCGTGGTCACGATCGACATCTACTCGGACGAAACGAGCTCGAAGGCAAAGCTTGACCAGAAGCTTGCCGAGGCTCGCGCCGTCCTCCAGCGAGCAGATGCGGTCTTCAGCACCTGGAAGCCGGAGAGCCCGCTCAGTCGCCTGCGACGTGGCGAGCTGAGTGTCGCACAGTCGCCCCCAGAGGTTGCTGTGGTGTTCGAAGCGTGCGCGATCGCTCGCGACATCTCGCGGGGTTGGTTTGACCCATGGGCAATGCCGGGAGGTGTGGATCCGACCGGCTACGTGAAGGGATGGGCAGCACAAGCGGCTCTCGACGTACTCGTTGGAGATGGCGTCGCGGGCGCGATCGTCAATGCGGCAGGTGACATCGCGAGCTTCGGCGGCGTCTCAAATGGCCAAAGCTTCAGGGTTGGCATCCTGAATCCCTTTTCAACCCGTGATCTCGCATGCGTCGTTGAGCTGAACGGCGCGATCGCGACCTCCGGTACCTACGAGCGCGGCAACCACCTGATTGATCCGAATTCGCAACGACGAATTGCTCGGGCTGCCTCAGCCAGCGTTTGTGGACCCGATCTCGGCCTCGCCGACGCGCTTGCCACGGCCCTTGCCATTGCCGGCGACGCCGGACTGGACTTCATCGCGGAGCTCGAGGGCTACGACGCCCTCGTCATCTCACCCGACGGCTGGCGATGGACTGACAACTTTTGCTTCGCACCGCCTTTCAATTCCTCGTCGCAGCAGTAACTCGTGGCAGTAGGCGCCGGCAACGTCGTCGTTGCGACGCGACCGATGGGAGCCGCTCGTCGTGGGAGTCCTTCGCTGTCGCGTCTTGCAAACTCGCCGGGCTGATCGGCGTGGGTGTCCATGTCATCGTACGACTCGATTTGTACGGTGCTTCACGTGAGGCACTTCCGCGCGCGTCCCCCGGCCGCGATCGCAAAGGCGCGCGCTCACTCAGCCGCGACCTGGACGGCTGACCTCCACGCTTCGCTTGCGCGTTGAGGAGCGACATGGGCGATCCCCGTGAGCTCGTTGCGGCACCGGTCCGAACGAGCACTCGATCGATGAGGTTGGGCTTCGACCGACGAGTTACGACGGCTAGTAGTCCCGTCCCGGTCCAAAAATCGGCTCGCTGGTTGCACGCGTGACGCGACGGTTGCCGACGGTTCGAACTGCCTCGTCGATGTCTCGTTAGTGGCCTTGCGCCGGAGCTGGCGGCCATGGTGATCTTGGTCACCGTCCTCATTGCCGTGCTCGGGCTCGCTCTCATTCTTCGAACCGGTTGGGTTCTTGGGTCGAGACGTGCCGCACACTCCATTCATAGTCACAAGCGTGAGATGCAAGCGCCGCGCCGCAGGTCTGAAGGCGTCTCGTCGGGTGACCGTCGGCCAATCGCCGGCCTCGCTGACCAGTCCGAAGCGTTGAGCACCCGGCTGGAGTGGCGACGCACGGGTAGCTCCGCCCCACGAGCGACAGACCGTGAGCCGGAATAGAGAAGTGATGACCAGGCCGATATCGGATTCCGATATCGAATACCGTTCCCGATGATGAGAGAGTGCCTCCGCTCGGCGCCGCGCCTCCACGTTTCCCAGCATTCGGCTCAACACGAGGTCTACGAGGCCTGGATGTCTCGAGAACTCGCTCGGCATGGCTACCGGACCAACTCAGGCCCGCTCAACCCGACGCTCTACAGGATCGAAGCCCAGGGGTTGCTCGGAGGCCAGCGCCAGTGAGTGCGACAGAGGAGCCTGCCGGAGCGCCTCTCAAGACGAAGGTGTCGCTCCTTACGATCACCAAGGAATGGACGCGCCTCGGCTGTATTGGTTTTGGTGGGCCACCGACCCACATCGCGCTCTTGCGGCAGATGTGCGTGGAGGAGCGGAACTGGATCGGCGCGTCGGAGTTCGAAGACGGCATCGCCGCAACGAGCCTGCTTCCCGGACCGGCCTCGACCCAGCTCGCAATCTTTTGCGCGTGGCGACTTCGTGGGCCGATCGGGGGGATCCTCGGTGGTATTTGCTTCATAGTTCCTGGTCTCATTCTCATCTTGTGCTTGTCGGCGGCCTTCCTCGCGCGTCACCCGCCGACGTGGATTCTCGGGGCGGCAGCGGGCGCTGGAGCCGCGGTACCGGCGGTCGCGATTCACGCCGCCCGCGGGTTCGTTCCGGCGAGCTGGAAGCGCATTGGCTCTTCGGCGAGCCAACGAAGCAGGTGGATCACATACGGACTACTCGGCGGGGCGGCCGCGGCCACGATCGGCCCCTACCTCGTGATCGTCCTTCTCGCATGTGGTCTTGTCGAGGTCGCGCTTCGACGCGAGCGCGGCGTCGAGAACTCGCACCACGGAATGGTTCTTGGAGCGCTTGTCGGGCACGGCGTCGCTGCCGGAGGACTATTCGCGCTCGCGTGGGTGGCATTCAAGGTCGGTGCCCTTTCATACGGTGGCGGCTTCGTCATCGTTCCGCTGATGCAGCATGATGCGGTGACGACCTACCACTGGATGACCGGCGGTCAGTTTCTCGATGCGGTCGCCCTCGGACAAGTCACGCCAGGCCCTGTTGTCCTCACGACCGCGGTCGTCGGTTATGCGGCGAGCGGAGTTCGTGGCGGACTGTTGGCCACCGTCATTTCGTTCACGCCGTCGTTCCTCTTCGTCTTATTAGGTGGCCCGCGATTCGATCAGATCCGATCAAATTCCGGAATCCAGTCGTTCCTTACTGGCGCCGGGCCAGCCGTCATCGGGGCCATCGCCGGCTCGTCCATCCCGCTCGGGCTCGCGTTTCAACACGACTCGCAGATACCGGTGCTCGCGGGAGCGGTCGTGTGGTTGTTTGCGCTTCGCCGGGGCGTGGTCAGCGGCCTTATGTTTGCCGGTGGCGTCGGCGTCTTGCTGGCTCTGAGCGGAGTTCCGGTCTAGATCAACATTTGGCTGTTGTAAGGATCCGACGAGTTGTTCACGCTGTGCCAATCGGGCGCCACGGAGGTGGCGACTTGGAGGCTCATGATGAGTTCCATCGGCTCGTCTGGAATGGGGCCTGGGCACTCGTAAGTGAACCGATGACCTTGTCGTTCAGGTACCAGGTTAGTGATCGGCCCGGAATCCAACGTAGGCCATAGGTGTTAAATCCGGCCGTCAGGTTTACCTTCGAGTTGGTGTCGTGTCATATCGCTCGAGGAGGTGCGAGGACCTCCGTTGTCCTCACGCCGCTTGGAACGGACACGGCGACAGACGCGGGCCGTTAGAGGTCGAGGTGTTGTCGGTCGGCGAGGCGTCGGCACATCTCGCCGACCGAGACGTCGAGATGTGCAGCGGCGGCTCGCACGTACGCGATGACGGCGAACATCGAGTACAGCCAGAAGTCGTCCGTTCCCCAATAGCTCACTTCGTCGAGTAGATCCGGCGCCACCCCGCCGTTCGTTGCGGCGGCGCATAAGAGTGCGTAGCGAAGCTTTTGAAGATCGCGGCCGCGGAAGTTGTACTCGGCGAGGTAGCGATCGCGGACGTCCTCGTGCGAGAAGGGCTCGTCACGATTGAACCCGCCCTCGACTAATGCGTCAGCGGCCAAGACCATGAACACCTCCCCCGGGAAGGTGTTGTACTTCTGGTGGAGCGACGCGAGCTCGAATGGGACGTCGTCTAGCCCGTCGCTGGCTAGCGCGCCGAGAAGCAGCTTTGCAGCCCTGCGCCCGTCTTCGTCGGTGGGATGCGGGCGAGAGCTCACGACGCGTAAGTTAGTCACGGCGCCCATGGTTCTCCAACTGTGCGCACCATCAGGCATCGAAGTCGCCCTCCAACGATCCGCGCCGACTGGTGCGAGACGAGCATCCACGGCCAGCTGTTCGAAACCCCGTGTTCGCTACGAGCAGGCGAATCGACTACAACATCAATGGTCTACAAAGCGCGCTCGGTTGGAGATCACCTGCTGAGCTCGCCGACGGCAGAGAACACCGACTATCAACATCACTCGCAAAGAGAGTGGATCAGGCGCCAGGTTCTGGTCAGAGTGGGTGGTTAGTCGGCTCGATGGAGTCTAGGGAGAGTTATATGCGTATCGCACTCGCAGGCGCTGGTGCCTTCGGTATCAGGCATCTCGACGGTCTTCGGAACATTGACGGTGTCGAGATCATCTCGGTCATGAGCCGTCGGCTGGAACAGGCGCAGGAGGTCGCCGAGAAGTACGGGGCGCCGCATGCGACGACCGAACTTGATGACGTACTTGCTCGCGACGACGTCGACGCCGTCATCTTCTGCACTCCTACGCAGCTCCACGCTGAACAGGCGATTGCCACAATGCATGCCGGCAAACATGTGCAGGTCGAGATTCCACTCGCCGATAGCTGGGATGACGCGCTTGCGGTGGACGTGGTGCAACGTGAGACAGGGCTGACTTGCATGGTGGGGCACACGCGTCGCTTCAATCCGTCTCACCAATGGGTTCACAACCGAATCACCGCCGGCGAGATCGCGATCCAGCAGATGGACGTGCAGACCTACTTCATGCGTCGCACGAACCTGAACGCGCTGGGCGAGGCACGTAGCTGGACTGACCATCTGCTCTGGCATCACGCGGCGCACACGGTCGACCTGTTCGCCTATCAGTGCGGCGAGTCGATCGAGACCGCAAACGCTGTGCAGGGGCCCATCCACCCTGAGCTCGGAATCGCAATGGATATGTCGATCCAACTGAGGACGACGAGGGGAAAGATCTGCACATTGTCACTGAGCTTTAACAACGATGGTCCGCTCGGAACGTTCTTTCGCTACATCTGCGACAACGGGACCTACATCGCTCGTTACGACGACTTGGTGGACGGCTACGAGAATCCGATCGACGTCTCGGCGGTCGCGGTGTCAATGAACGGCATCGAGCTGCAAGACCGTGAGTTCATCGACGCAATCGAAAACGGCCGCGAGCCGAACTCCAGCGTGGCTCAGGTTCTTAGCTGTTACCGGGTTCTCGGCGAACTCGAGCAGCAGCTGAGTCGCTAAACCAGGTTGGTGCGAAGGCAGCCACTTGCCGCCTCGTAACCCGAGCCTTTCAAACGGCCCGAGGTCACTTCTCGACGTCGGATCGAAGCGCCCAGAGTCAGGCCAACAGGAGATATCGGCTGTTGGGTGAAGAGTCGAAAGAGTGGTTGCCCGCCTCGGATCGGCAGGGGCAACTAATTCGTTGCCGCTCCCAGAGCAGCGCGAATCACGGCTTCGTCGGCAGGCGTACCGTGCTCGTCGTCGAACGAGCCATACGGAGTTCCATACACTGGCATGCCCGGCTGTTGCCGCCAACCGTCAGAGAGCGCGCCTGCGTCGACGACCCCGTATCCGATCGAGTCCAAGAAGTCGGCAACCGTCGCCTTCGCCGTAGCGCTGTCTCCAGCAATCGGCAAAGCCGTGTGGCCGGCAGTACCGTGAGGGCGGGCGAGGCTCCACAGGTGCTTGTAGAAGATGTTGTTGAACACCTTCACAACCTCGGCGCCGGGGAGGAAGCGGACGAGATACCCGCTGTCGGTCACCGTCTTTGTGGCGAGCTCGGGAATCCCGCCGTCGCGGTCCGGGTAGTAGTTGCCGGTGTCGAGCACTACCTTTCCCGAGACGGCTGCGTCAGACAGCGTTGGGTACCCCTTGATCGGGGTCGAGACCATGGCGATCTCGCCCGCAGCCGCGGCCTCTGCACGACTCGCCGCGCGGGCCCGCGACCCCAGCTCACTAACGAGCTCCTGTAGTGACTCCGAGCCTCGTGAGTTGCTCAACACCACGTTGTGCCCTACGCCAACAGCGAGTCTGGCGACGGTGCCCCCGATATGTCTGCTTCCGATGAATCCAATGGTCGTCATGACTCTTACAACCGCGCGCCGACGGCGCGCATTCCGCGTCCGATGCGTCGTCAGGCGTCGCACAACACGCGACGAAGCGAACAGCACGCGTGCGGTTGAAACGCTCCCTCACGTCGCGCGTTGAGGGCAGCCGCGTTCTCAGTTCGAAGCGCGCTTTCGCCCTCGGTAGGTGCTGGCGACAAGGATCACGAGCGTAAGCAGTGGCACGACGATGATTGCCACGGATCGATCGTGGCGTAGTAATAACGCCACGCCGATTACAACGAGAGCGCCAAAGAACGCATCTGGATTCTCGCCGATGAGGAATTCCCACCAGAACTGTCCGAATGCAACGAGCAGCCGCTTCAGCGTCGCCATCAGGGCGCCTGGCGCGCTTCGAGATGGGGGAGCTTCGCGTCGGCGGTCGGAAGCATCGACCGCATGAAGCGAATCGACAACGCCGTCACCGCGACGAAGAGGCCGATGAGCACCAATATCGCGAGATCGCTTCCTGGCCAGCGAAAGCCCGATCCTTCCCCGATCCAAAAGACGCCGAAGCTCGTCAGCATGACCCCAACCCCGAGCTTCAGCGTGTTCTCGGGCACTTCACGAAGTTGGCGAGCGACTGCGAATCCGACCACGGTGACAAGGAGCGCCGCCGCACCTGCTGCTGCAGCGGCAAGCCCGAGACGATGTGAGCTTGCGCCGAGACTGAGAACGATCAGTACAACTTCGGTTCCCTCGAGGAGCACTCCCTTGAAGGCGATAGCGAAACCGATCGCGTCGCGGCCCCTGCCGGGAGTCTGTTCGCCGCCCTCTAGTTGCGCCACTGTTTTGGCGAAGATCAGGTCTTCGTCGTGAAGTGCCTTGTGTCCGCTCGCGCGCAAGATGGACTTGCGCAGCCATCCCAATCCGAGCACGAGCAGCAAGCCGCCGATCACGACGCGAAGGACGTTTATCGGGACGTAGTGGATGAGCGGTACCCCGATAGCGCCGACAAGGACGACGAGGAGGAGCATCGCCGTGGCCGCGCCCTCAAGTGCCGAGCGCCAACCTCGCGTCGTACCCGCGGCGACCACCAACGTGAGCGCCTCGACTGCTTCGACGCACGATGCGCCGAACACAGCGAGCGCAAGAATCACCGCTGACGTCAATGCCTAACCTCCGTCGTTATCGATCTGAACTAACGACCGTTATAGATCGGCGCTAGCCTAGCGCTGTAGGGCGAGCGCCGTCGCCGCTTCGCTCGGCACGCCCCGCCTCGAGAAGTCAATGTCTGCCGAGCTTGAGGCCGGCCCTTCGGCAACGGGGAAGATGAGGCAGCCCGAGGCCTCGAGGCGAAGCCCGACGGATTGTCCGCGACTGAACCGAGATTCAGAAAAGATGCTGTTGATCTGCGTTCCCTCGGCGAGCTCGACCGCGTGTTCGTAGCCACGACCGCGAAACGCGACGTCCGCAACCTGGCCGAGGAGATGGTGTTCACCGGTATCTATCGCGCAGATCCGCACGGCTGTCGGGCGAATCACCAACAGTGCCTCAGATCCTCCGAGTGGTTGGGCGCCGATGCGAGCACGGACGTAACGCGCCCCTTGGAAGGTCGCGGGCTCGACCTCCACGCAGTTCTCTCCGTCGGTCTGGGAGCGAACTCGCACGAGCAACTCACCCGCGAGACCGGTAAAGCGAACGACGAATGGCGTTGCCGGATGGGCGTAGATCTCCTCCGGAGTTCCGATCTGTACGAGACGGCCGCGCTCGAGCACGCCGACGCGATCGGCGAGCGCGAAGGCCTCCGATTGATCATGGGTGATGTAGATCGTCGTCGCTCCAGCGGCGCGCACGAGCGAGGAGATCTCGACCCGCATCCGCTCGCGCAGGTCCGCGTCTAGGTTGGAGAGCGGCTCATCGCAGAGAATTAGGCCGGTGTCACCGATCAGTGCTCGGGCGAGTGCAACTCGCTGCTGCTCCCCTCCGGAGAGCTCGGTCGGATAACGCTCTGCCAGGCTTCCGAGACCGACGCGCTCGAGCATCGCCATCGCGCGCCGACGCGCCTCCGACTTCGCGAGCCCGCGTCGCTTCAGTGCGAACGCGACGTTGTCGCGAGCGACCATGTGCGGCCAGAGCGCGTAGTCCTGGAAGACCATCGACAAGTCCCTGCGCTCGGGAGGAACGTGGACCCTGCCGTCGGCTACGACGAGGTCCCCGATCGCCATCCTTCCCGACGTGACCCGCTCAATGCCGGCTACCGACCGAAGCAGTGTCGTCTTGCCCGAACCTGACGGCCCGAGAAGTACGAGGAACGCCCCTGGATCGACCTCGAACGAGACGTCGTCAAGGGCACGATTGCCGCCCGGGTAGACCTTCAGGATGTTTTCGATCACCAGTTGATCAGCCACGGATGCCTCCTCCGATTCGACGCCAGCCTTTCGGCGCGATCAAGCGGTAACCACCGAGCACGAGTGTGACCGACGCGAGCGCGATCGCTACGGCGATCACGGCCTGGGCCATGCCGATGCCGAAGTGGTAGTTGCCGAGGTTGTCCTGGATAGCGACCGACGTCGGTGGCGATCCAGGCGCGTAGAGCAGCTGCGAGATCGGTAGCTCCAAGAAGATCCCGCAGAACGTCAACAGCCAGGCCATCGTGAGCGGACGCGAGAGCACAGGAAAGACCCCCCGCACCCAGGCGCGTAGCGGGCCCGCGCCGTGCGCTCTGGCCGCGTCGTGGAGTGAGGACTGTACCTGGGAGACCGCGCCGACGAGAACGCGTGTATTGGTAGGCAGGCTTGAAGCGATGTACCCGAGGATCAACAGGGTTGTCGTCTGGTAGAAGTTGATGCCGATCCGCGAGAGAAACGGCAGGTTGTACGCAAAGATGTACCCGGCAGCAAACACGACGCTCGGCAACGCCACCGCGGCGAGCAGCAAGAAGTCCAGAACCTTCGTAGACGCGGTGCGTTTCTTCGCCAACAGATTCGCGAAGATGAAGCCACCGACCACGGTCACGGACGCGGTGATCGCGCCGTAAACGAGCGACCGCTCGATCGGACCAGTGAGGCCCGCATTGTCGGCGACCTGTCGGTAGTTGACGAACGTCAACTTGAACGTCGCGCCGAAGTCCGCGAGCAGCGAGGCGCTGACTGCGCCAAAGCCTGGCACGCCGAGGGCGATGACGTAGAACAGCGCGACGAAGCCGACCGCAAGCGCTCTGGCCCTGGTGGTCAGGTCCCGACGCGCGACCATGCGAGTCCGCCCCGAAAGAACCTGATACGACCGACCGCGGAGCGCTCTCGCCTGCAAGATGAGTGGCACCGCCACCGACGCGACGAGCAGCCATCCGACTGCCGCTGCGCCCGAAAAGCTCGGTGGAAAGCCATTGATGTCGGCGTAGAGCTGGTAGGTCGCGAGCGGGAAGTGCGAGCTGTAGGCAAGGGTCGAGGCGATACCGAAGTCGCTCACGGTCTCGGCAAAGCCGATCGCGAGCGCGGAGGTTATGGCCGGGGCGAGGATTGGTGTGACGAGTCGGATCGCCGCTAGGCGACTTGCGCCGTGCACCCGCGCAGCGTCTTCGAACTCCTGACCGAGTCCCCCGAGCGCAGCCGTGATCGCGAGGTACGTAAATGGCACGCAGCGAAGCCCGAGGAGAAGGACGACGCCGAAGGGTCCCATGATGGCGTGTGTGACGAACGGCCAGTCGAGGCCGACGCGGTACATCACGCCATTCGGCTGTACGAGCCGCTGCCAGCCGATTGCCGGCAGCCATGAGGGCAGCAACAACACGAGCCACATCGCTCCGCTGACGAAGTGTCGCCCCGGGAGTGTCGTGCGGTTCGCCAGCCACGCGACCGGGAAGCCGAGCACCAGGCCAAGACCCGCCGCCGCACAGCCGACCCAGATTGAGTCGAGCAGAGCCCGGCCGGTGCCGCCGGAGAGGACGTCTGCGAGATACGACAGCGTGAACCACTGGTCTCCCTGGTCGAACAGACGGGGCGAGATCGCGAGCACGAGGAAGCACGCGCACGGGGCCAGGATCAACAGCGTGATAGCCAGCCACAGCACCGGGCGTCCTACCCGGCCGATTCGCGCTGCCACCGCATGGACAGCTCGCGAGTCCTTCACTCGCCGGAGCCGTTCATGTCGATGGTGTCCCTCGTGACCTTGACCGGCACCAACCGGATCACGGGGGACACCAGACAGCACGGCGGCCGCATCACTCGGGCGAGGCGTCGGGAGTGGGGACAGAGGACCAGGAAGCTGAGTTGGAGTACTGGTCAGCGCCTAACGCCTCGCGCCGCAGGTCCCGTCGTCTGCCGAGGGGAGAACTCCGACGCGCCGGATTCGATCACTGGACGATGTTCGCGTCGTACCAGGAATTGATCGTGTTCTCCTTCGGACCCCACGTGTAGGGGTTGATCGTCTGGGTATGAACCGCCGCCAAGGACGGCAGCGTCGAGAGGGGCCTCACGTTCGTGAGCACCGGGTAGTAGAGCGAGTCGCCGGTCGGATCGCCGGTCTGCATCACGTGCTGTCCGGCGCGAGAGAGCACGAAGGCTGCGAACTCTTCGGCCTCCTTCTGCTCCTGCTTCGGAGCCTTGGCGTCGATACCGATCGCGCTAGGCAGAACCGTCACCGGATTGAGGTATTTAACCTTGATGCTCGGGTCGGTGAACGTCGCGCCGACTGCTGCGGAGCTCTGCACGAGCGCCACGTTGATCTGACCCGAGGAGAGCGCCGCAAGAGTTGGTCCATTCGTCGGGTTGATCAGGAGCCCATTCGCCTTCAGCTCGCTGAAGAAGGACTCACCGGCGCTAACGCCACCGAGGTAGTTCATCACTCCAGCGATGAATGGATATGTAGGACCCGACTGACTCGGGTCGTTCGTGCCGACCTGCGCCTTCCACGTCGAGGAGAGCAACGACTGCCACGTGCTCGGCGGGGATGCGACCTTGGCGGAGTTGTATGCCATCGCACCTGCGAGGGTTACGCCGGTCGGGATGTAGCTCTTGTCCGATGGGAGCGAATCCTTGCCGAGGCTGCTCCAACTCACATTCGGCTCGTAGCCCCTTAACAAGAGGTGCTGGGTGTCGAGACCAGCGAACGCCGTCGCGCCATCGACCCAAAGCAAGCCCCACTTCGGGTTGTTCTTCGAGGCCTCGATCTGAGTGAGCAGCGGTCCGGTCGAGTTGTCGTCGAGATTCACCTTGATGTGATATTTCGCAGCAAATGCCTTCGTCTCGGCGGAGTCGTAGCCCTGTGCGGAGTAAACGACCAGAGGAACCGAGTCCGTCTGGGGTGCGAGATGGTGCGACACGCTCGCCGCAGCGGGCGCGCCAGTAGTTGCCGCCAGCGCGACCCCTGCGGCCAGGCTCGTCAGCGTGACCGTGCTAACCACGCGTCTAGTTCGGGACCGCAGTCGTGCTCTCGTGTGGCCAAGGCCCCGGACAGTTTTCTGCACGCTTCCTCCTCGGATTCCGTCGGTCGAAGTTGATAACGACGGTTTTGAACCCTAGGAAGCGCTCGTGACATCTTGGCTACCGCAGCCTGACGTCCCGTTGAACATTGCATAGACTACGGACCGATTACGGAGCATCCGATCCGTCGGCCTCGACGGCGTAGACGCGACCTGCGTAGTCCTCGAGGGACTGCTCGCATTTATTGAGCGCGACGATCGTCCGATCGAAGCCCTTGGCCCCGAGCACGTCGCGGGCGTGGACTTTGTCCAGCCAGCGCCTCAACTTCGTCAGGTCTTCGTCGTTCTCTTCGAGCTCGGCGTAGGTGAAGTGATCGGCGTCGTACTCCTTGCGAACCTGTTGGAGGAAGTCTTCACAGCGGTCGACGATCTCCTCGTACTCGTCGTCGCGGGCCGAGTTGAACGCCTCGACCAGCTGCGGTTGCCCGGCCAGGATCGAGGAGGTGAAGAGATACGCGCTTCCGCCCAGCTGGCCGATTTCAGCGCGAAGGGTACGAAATGCACGCTCGGCACTAGGAGAAACCGGGAGCGCCGCGACCGAGTTCTGGACGTAAATCGCGCCGAGCCCCTTGATCTTTCGCCACACTCCGGCGCGAAGGCGCGTGGGCTCTGGCGGAATGCGGTACACGAGCAGTAGCCAGTCAGCACCGAGACGATCCGGCGATGTGTTTGATTCGGACGCCATAGTGCCACTATGCCCGTGAATCAGGCCGAACGCACGGGTCAGCTCGCTCTCTCGTATGCGGCCGCGCTGTTCAATGACGAACCGAGGTCGTAGACGTTTACCCCCAACTCGTAGTAGCGCTCGGCCGGCACCGTGGCACTCGCCGAGGAGGGCGAGGAACGGGCATCTAGACGCCGCGATCTCTCGGGGAGGTCGGGGCGCGTGTCGTGCCGAGTCTCCTTGACGAGCCGGACGACTAGGCCTGGGGCGATGACCTAGGCGTCCCGACTCATCATTCGCCATGCCCCGATGGCCGTCCAGAACACCAGCCAACCACCGATAACCAATGAAGCCGCCAACGTGGACTCCGGTATGAGTTTCGGCCCGCCGCCACCGGGCCCGCCGCCGAACGGAGTCGGTAGCCCGCCCGGCTCGATATGCGCCATCGCCACGCCGACGATCCCCCGCTCGAAGTTGAGCAGGTGCGAGATGATGTGCACGCTAAATAGTGGCGTCAGGATCAGTTCGAGCACTATGAGGAGAATCACCGGGACTGTCCGCTGTCCGGTCAGCGAGGCCAGCCCGAGACCGACGACGAAGCCGATGGTGGCCTCGAGCGCGATCCACAGTCCGGCGTCGATCATGAGCGACGTAGACGGGACCAAGAAGGTGGAGCGGTAGGCCGTGTAGTTCTCGTTGGCGACCGCGACAGCGAAGGCTCGGATCTGCGCTGCCGTGGCCTGCTCGGGGACAACCACCGTCCCCTTGGGCGTTTTGACGGTTGCGCCGGGTGGCGGCCCATTCCCGCCGCCGTTGCCACACGGGACCTGCAAGTTGATCGGCCCGGAGTAGTTGAAGTCGCACACGACCTCTTGAGCATGGTCGGCCGCCCAACGACGTTGTACCCACCGGCAGGCCCGAAGGACTTCGGGTCCACCGCGTGCGAGACGAGACGAACGACAAGGAAGACGACCGGTATGCCTATGTTGACGGCGATCAGCGCGATCATCAGGCCGCGACGTCTGCGCAGTTCCATGAATCGGGTGGTGATCATGCCCCAGGTCGGGATCCACGAGCCACGGCGATCACCCCGCGGTGCCTCCCGCGCCGAGACGGGGGCTGGACCCGGGGCCGGCACGCCGACGTCAGAGATCGTCGTCATGATGACGACCCGAGCCGGCTCGTGACCTGAAGAAACCACGTCTCGAGGGAGGCCTGAATGTTCTGCAGCCGGTAGACCGAGATGTCGCCCTGCACCAACACCCGGTTGATCTCGGCGATCACGTCGCGCTCGGTGCCTTCTGGCAGTGTGATTGCGAGTCCGTCGGGACGGACTTGGACATCGGAGGCGATCGCGGTCGTCTTGAGCAGAGCGAGGGCCCGGTCAGGTTCGGAGCACTCGACTTGGAGCTCGACCGACGAGCCGGCTAGGAGCTCCGAGATCGGTCCCTGCCTGATGACTTTGCCGCGGTCGACGATCGCCACCGCGTCACAGGTGCGCTCGATCTCGTCGAGCAGGTGCGAGGAGAGCACGACGGTTCGCCCCTCGGCCACCAGAGCCGTGATCATGTCACGCATGTCGAGCATCCCTGCCGGATCGAGCCCGTTCATTGGCTCGTCGAGGATGAGCAGGTCAGGATCACCGAGGAGGCACGCCGCAACGCCCAGGCGCTGGCGCATGCCCATCGAATACTTCGAGACCTTGTCGTCGGCGCGGCGCAGAATGCCGACTCGCTCGAGGGAAGGCCCGATGCGGTCCCTCGCCTCCGGCTCGCGCGCTGCCGCGAGGAGCTGGAGGTTCTGCCGACCAGTCAGATGAGCGTGGAATCGGGGCTCGTCAACGATGGCCCCGACCCGAGCTAGAGCGCGATCGCGATGTCGCGGGACGTCGAAGCCGAGGAGGGACATCGTGCCTGCATCAGCATGGGTCAGTCCGAGCAGCATCCGGATGAGCGTCGTCTTGCCGGCGCCGTTCGGGCCGAGGTAGCCGAAGGCGCACCCCCGTGGTACGAGGAGCTCTACGTCGTCCACGGCGACGTTCTCCCCGAAGCGCTTGGTCAATCCGTGAGTCTCCACGGCCCACTGGCTGTCGGCGCCTCGCCTCGCCGAGGTCGCTGAAGACGTAATGACGCTCATGAGTCGACGCTTCCGACGCTTTTCGACACAGAGCGCCTGCCTGCACTGTTAGATGCTGCCGAGACGAAGCTGAATGAACAATCGACGAAGCAGCGAAATACCCCAATCGAGGTGTAGCAGTGCGTTTTGGGCGCCTCGCCTGAGTTGCGCGTGGTCAACAACTGCCTCCTAACGTGTCTGGTTCGTCGATCTTCACATTGGTGGTGTCGCTCGACAATCAGGGATTACCCTTACCCTCATCGCCACCAACGGCTGGCGAACGGACCTGCGTTGCGATCCAACCCAGGCGCTTGGAGCTTCGCCTGGCGGAGCAAGCGAGCAGCTCCCATCCCGGCGACGTCCACCACGGTTGCTGCAGGTCGCTGTAGTATACGCCGTATGGTACGTGACCTTGAACTTCGATGCCCGGTGACGAAATGAGCGTCCAGCACGCGTTACTCGCACTACTGAGCGAGGGGCCGAAGTACGGCCTGCAACTTCGCCAGGAGTTCGAGGAGAGCACCGGTGAGATCTGGCCGCTCAATGTCGGTCAGGTCTACACGACGCTGCAGCGCCTCGAACGTGACGGGTTCGTCGAGTCCGACGACACCGAGGAGCCTGGACCCCGCAACAGCTTTCGGATTACCGAGAGCGGCCAGCAGGAGCTCTCGACGTGGTTGAGCACGCCACCGGACATGACCTCGCCACCGCGTGATGAGCTCGTGATCAAGGTGCTCTCGGCAATCAAGGTCCCTGGCGTGAATGTGCATGACGTGATTCAGGTACATCGGCGCTATCTCGTCGAGTTGATGCAGCAGTGGACGCGGCTAAAGGAGGACGAGGCCGATTTCGACCTGTCGTTCGCCTTGGTGGTCGACGCCGAGCTGTTCCGCCTCGATTCCGTTGTCCGCTGGCTCGATTCTGCAGATGGGCGATTGCGGCGCGCTGCGGTCGAGCCGGTAGTTGTTCGCACAACGCCGCTAATCCGGCGGCGATTGGTTTCGCGGAGATGAGCTATCTCGAACTGCGCAACGTCTCTAAGTCGTACGGAGACGGTGCCGGCAGTATCGAGGCCATACGTAACGTCTCTCTCTCGGTAGAACGCGGCGCGCTCGTAGCGGTGATGGGGCCGAGTGGATCGGGCAAGTCCACCCTGCTCACGATCGCAGGCAGCCTCGAGGAACCAACCGACGGCGAGGTATTCGTCGACGGGCAAGCGTTATCGACGATGTCCCGTAACGACAAGGCGCGCCTTCGTCGTCGCACGATCGGCTACGTCTTCCAGGAGTTCAACCTCTTGGCCGGGCTCACCGCGGTGGAAAATGTCGCGTTGCCGCTCGAGCTTGACGGGATGTCGGCAAGGATGGCCCGCGTCGCGGGCATTGCCGCCCTCGAGGAGCTCGGACTTGCAGATCGGGCGGGACACTTCCCTGATGAGCTTTCGGGCGGTGAACGCCAGCGGGTCGCAATCGCACGAGCGGCAGTGGGCGAACGGGGTCTGCTGCTCGCCGACGAGCCGTCGGGTGCACTCGACTCGGAGAACGGGGAGGCGGTGATGCGACTTATTCTGACCGCGTGCCACCGAGGCGTTGCCGCAGTTGTCGTCACCCACGACGCGCAGCTCGCTTCGTGGGCTGACCGTGTCGTCTTTCTTCGAGATGGAAAGGTCATCGACCAGACGATTCCTCCCCCAACCCCTGAGTCG
>DATCDR010000191.1:0-3343 GCA_036510575.1 Acidimicrobiales bacterium
GGTCGAAGAAGCCTCGAAGCGTCTTCTTGTCCCGACCGACCGCCGCCCAGACGAGACGACCAGAATCGTGGTCCACCACCACCGTCAAGTACCGGTGTCCGCGCTTGTAGCTGATCTCGTCGATGCCGATGCGGCGCAACCCGCAGAAGGGATCGTGGGCCGCCCGCCCATCAGCGACGACCCGGGCGATGACCGAGCCGACCGTGCGCCAAGCGACGCGCATCAGCTCGGAGACCGCGGACTTCGGCGTGTGGGTGACGAGCCAGGCCATCTGGTCGTCGAATGCCCGGGTGTGGCCCGCACCGTGCCGCGCCCAGGGGACCTGGGCGACCGTCGGGCCATGGGCGGGGCAGTCCACTCTCGGCGAGTCGGCCTCCAGGTAGCACTGGACGGTCCCGAGGTCGAGGCACCGCCACCGCCGGCGTCCCTCGCCTTGGTCATAGCCGGGGGCGCGCACTCCGCACCGTCCGCAGCGGCGCTTGGTCGCCTTGCGCGGACGGACGTGCGCGATCACGGCGTTTCGCTCCTCGTCGACCTCGACCGACTCGATCACCGTCGCCTTGTCGAGGCCGACCATTCGCCGCCATACCTCGGCACCGAGCACCGCAGTTCTCCTCTCGTCGCCCGCACGTTCTCGAACGGAGTGAAAACGTAGGAAACGAGCGGGATGTACGCGCGGATGGGCTACTCAGACGCCCACGGATCAGTCAGAAGAGCCACAAAAGCTCTGTCGAGTTGCCATTCGCGAACACCCCGTCGGAGGCGACGACGTCATAGATCTCAAGCGTCCAGCCACCATCCACTTTCAAGCTGATCGCCGTGGCGCCCACAGGTGCGTTACCCGCGTGATAGGCGGCTTGAGCAGCACCTGAGCCGTAACTGAACGAAACGGCCGTGTGCGGGCGACCAACGATCGCAAGATCCAACAGCGTGCTCGGCGTGCTCGAAGTGCCCAACCAACCGACGAACGCGAGCCGACGAGCAGCAACGCTCGAAGGAATCGGGAACACGCGATAGAGCGGCGTCACTATCCCAAGGAGCCGCTCCGCCCCGTAGTTCACTGGTCGATACGACGCAACGCCGGAGTCCTCGATCGTCAGATAGTTGCTGAGCACCATCGTCGAAGTCGCGCAGTAGTCCTCTGCTGCCGGCAGCGATGTTCCGGTCCGCTGCACTTCGACCTTGGAGAAGCAGTAGTACGGGCGCTTTCCTGGTGGGATCGGCACGAATTTCCCACCTGCGCCGAGCAGGCCCGTTGGATGGGCCTCTTCGCTCGCTGCGTATGCGGGTAGCTCAGCGGCGGTAACTAGCACCACGTCGGCGAGACCGATGACCTCGGGATAGCGCGTGAAGCCGCCGATCGCGGCGAACCAGCGACCGAGCTGTTTGTTGGTAGCCGAGGGATTGTCCGCGAGGAAGACCCCTGCGGCGGAGATCATGTCGTTTTTCTGCTGCAGCGCGAGCGTCAGACTCGCGGCGACCTGGTTCGCGGCGTTGCGAGCAGACCGCGCTGAGGCCGCAGCGTCATTTTTCGCCACCACCGCGCTGCCGATCGCAGCGAGGCCGACGCAGATGACGACGAACAACGCTCCGAATGCCGTCCAGGCGTGACGACGTACTCTGCCTGGTCGCGGTGTTCCGTCCGAGTCGGTTGGGCTCGCGGGGCTGCCAATTCGGTGCATGTCGCACCTCTCTTGGGCTATCGCGTGCAACCCAGTTGGCGCCGCGGTTGGCGCCGATGAGGTGGTAACGACCGATTCGAAGCGAGATTTAAGCTCCAAGCCCGTCGGAGTCGGCGAGCTCGGGAAATGCAACACTCGCTTCTCACGCCCAAGCGATGCATACTGCGCACGAACCTCTGGAGGAACGCTCAGTGAACTTCCACACAGGATCCCTTGAGCAGGCAGCGACCACCTCCGCTCGACCCACTCGCCGCGGGGCCCGAGCAAGTCTTGGCGCGGTCGTGATTACCGGTGCGATCGGCCTGATCGGCGTGCCGAGCGTTGCGCAAGCAGCCGCCATCACGCCGAAGGCCTTCTGCGCCAAAATTTCAGCGGCCACGGTATCTTCGCTCTTCGGCCAGAAGGTGACGCTGCTTGGCGCCGAGACGGGCGGATCCGCGTACAACGACGTCTGCGAGTTCGCCAAGATCGTCGGCAAGTCGGTGAGCGGGGTTACCTTGAACTACGACTACAAGGGCACTGGAACCGCGTCCGAAGACGACACGGCCTTGGGCAAGGAGCAAGGCGTGAGTGGCTTCGCCATCAAGTCCCTACTCCGCGGTCGGCGGCACGACCTACTCCTTTACGGACACGTATAAGAGCTCAGTGTCCAAAATCAGCGAGTCGGGCATGCTCTCATACAGCGGAGCAAACCACTATCGGGTCATCGTGACCGATGTGCTCCCGACGTCAAAGCTTGCAGCTTTGATGAAACTGGTGCTCAGCGCCGCTTAGGCAAGTAACACAGGTGGCGATCGACGCGCTGGTCAGTGTCGGCGAGACGAGAATGACAAACAGATGCGCCGGTCGGTTGTACCGAAGACAGAAGTGGCGACGAATCGCTCAGCCGTTAGCCGCGATCCAAGGTCGCTCGTCAATGGTTACGAGGACCAGCTGAACCACGCACTCCTCGAACGAACAAACAGGCGCCGAAACTCCTCGATTTGGGCGCCGATGGTGCCGCAACTTGAACGAAACCGTATTAATAAAGCGCGCAACAAGGACCATGCCGCCGACTCGCTTAGCTTCGCTGATCAGGCTCTAGGCTCTAAACCTGGGCGCGTCGAGGAGCTCCCCCTTTCAGAATTCACACCCCCAGACCCGGTCCACGCACTCAGCCAAAACGAATGGTGACTATGAGCGATGCGAATGGCGGCGTCCGGAACGGCGCGTCCCCTCTCGGCCACGGCGTAGCCAGTGCTGGAATGTGGAGCCTGTCGGGATCGGTAGTTCTCCTGTCGGCAACCGTCATCGCAACGCCATTTACGATCCGGCTGCTAGGCCCCGCCAATTACGGATTGTGGTCACTTCTACAATCCCTCCTCGCCTACGCGGCCTTAGCCGACCTTGGAATGGCGACTGCCTCGACAAAGCTTGCTGCCGAGCATCTCGCGAGGCAAGACGACAACGGTGAGGCGTCCGTCGTAGATACAGCGTTGCTACTAACGGTAAGCGTCACCTTGGTCCTCGCAGTGGTCGTGGGACTCGAAGCCGCAAATCTTCTTGGACTTTTTCATATCAATGTCCACCAACGGAGCGAAGGGGTCGCTGCCCTACGTATTATCTGCGGCGTCTCAGTGTGCAACGCTGCCATAGGCATCGTTAATACCCCGCAAATTATT
>DATCDR010000192.1:0-9523 GCA_036510575.1 Acidimicrobiales bacterium
TCCACTGCCGCTATCCCAGCGGGTTCGACGACCTCGGCGTACTCAGCGACAGTCCAAGCAGGTGGGGGAACGGGACCGTACAGCTGGGTCGCAACTGGTCTCCCATCGGGCCTCACGATCGCACCGACAACCGGCGTGATCAGCGGAACCCCGACTGCAGGTGGCACTTTCACGGTGGCGGTGACGGCTACCGACTCATCGGAGCAGCCAGTCAGCGCGACCGGTTCGTACTCTTTGGTGATAACCCAGCCTGCCGTCGTCACGACGACGACGACCGTTCCTGCTCAAACAGAGACGGTCTGCACCGACAAGACGAAGACGGAGACGATTCGCTCGATTGAGGTGAAGAACGGCAAGCAGATTGTCGTCATCACGCACAAAAAGGTACGTGTCTACAAGACGGTGACGACTCGAAAGACCGAAAACGATCGAGGGGAAAAAGGTCCTGGTGATCACGCACAAGACCGAGCTGGTGAAGGCTTGTAACACCGTCGTTGTCTGGGCGAGACACGAGCGTCGTAATTTTCACGCTCGAGTCCGCGCTCAGTGCGCGGATTCGTCACTTGATGAACCGAGAGTTGCGCGCTTTCGCACGGTTGCGCGTGCGTCCTCCGAGCGGGCTGAACCGGCCTGTCTGGTCAGTTCGCTCCTCCGGTGAGCATGTCGGGCCGCCTCGCCACCTGCAGAATCGACGAAGTGGCTGCGAGCCCTCCGTTCGCTTTTGGCCTACGCGCCCTGAAGTGCTCTTTCAGAGACCCGCCCGAGAAGTAGATCTGCGATCGCTTCTTGGTGGCCGATGTCGGTGCACGTGGTGCGCACGTAGTTGATGCCGACCTGCTCGAGCTCGGCGATGCGCTCAAGACACTCGTCAGGAGTGCCGGCGATCTCGCGGAATCTTCCGAAGGCGTCACCAAGCGTTGCCTGGGCTTGCGCGATGGCGTCCTCGTGTCGCACTGCGACGAAGATGCGGGTGCCGTGCACGATCGTCATCGGGCGGCTCGGCCAATCCGGCGCGGCAAGCGCTGCGGTGACCACGTCCGTGACTGGCGCGAGGTTGGGATGTGCGACGTCTCGCGTGAGGGTCACCCAGCCGTCTGCAAGGTCTTTCACCATCTGTAGCGTCGAGTCGGACTCCCCGCCGAGCCAGATTGGCGGGTTCGGCTTCTGGTACGGCTCGGGGGCAAACGCGAGCTCTTTCACCTGGACCTGCTGGCCCATGAAGGTCGTCGATGCCGGCGCGGGGTGCGTCCACAGCTCTTTGAGCAGCTGCACGACCTCCCGCGTGTACTGGACCCGGGCATCGTGGTCCTGCTCGACGGGAATGTTGTACGCGACGTGCTCAGCCGGGTTCGATCCTGATCCGATCGAGCAGATCACTCGACCCTCGGTGATCTGGTCGAGCGTCGCCAGTACCTTGGCGAGCATGGCTGGGTAGCGGAAGTTGACGTTCAACATGCTCCAGGCGAGGCGAACGCGCTCGGTGCTTGCTCCGATCGCCGTCATGAGGGTGAAGGAGTCAAGCGGAGCCGCTTGGTTCATGATGTGATCGCCGAGCCAGACCGAGTCGAAACCCTGATCGTCGGCGAGCTGTGCCTCTTCGATGACGGCGCCTACGCCACGGTCAGCATGGAGCAATACACCGATTTTCATAAGTCCCCCCTCAGGTCGCGCTGCAGCCGAAGCGTACTTCGAGCCGTGAATCACTGTTTCTGTCTGCAGTCACCCCCTCAAGAAGCCGCCACGGCCCCGCGGGAAGCTACGAGTACGCCGTCGCAACACGATGTGTCGTTTATCGGCGAGCGATTTCTGGACGAGCGGTAGCGGGGTTTTTGCGCGACGACGCGGATTGTCGGGTGACCTCCACTACCTCTGGTGCGTCAGTCGGGCAGTCTGCGATACCAAAGACGCCAAGGAGTCTTGTGCTTTTCCCAGACCGACGGGCCGCGCGAGTAACCAAAGCCCACGTGGCGCGTGACCACTGCCGCGGCATCTTCGACTTCGTAGACTCCGAGGAACTGTGGTGAACCATCCGTCGGTCGAAGGAGCTCGCGATCGAGTTCGTAGACCGTCGCCCGAGTGCAGTGCCGGCGTTTGGCAACTTCTCGGACGTGAACGCTCGTGTAGAACTCGACGAACGTCGCCCGCTCGTCCTCGCTCATGCCAGAAGGCGGATTGACACCGACGAAATAGATCGCGTGCGGCGGAACCAACGACGGCTCAGTCTCTGCGACGAAACGATAGAGAAGCGACCAACTAAGCGCTGTGCCGACCTGCCACGCGGTTGGAGAAGAGGGCATCGCGGGTAGCGCGGTCCACCTGGCGCCGTCAGCGATTCCTTGATCGGATCCCGATGTAGCCGCGGTGAGCATTTTCGCACCGAATCCACCGTGTCGATCCGGGGCGAGCAACTCGTAGCGCTGCACGTCTGCGAGCCTCGGGTCCAGACCTGCGAGCGTCGCAGCGAAGCCGCTTTCGTAAAACCGTTCGATCTCGAAGAGCGCGGTCGCATCGTCGGTGTGAGTATCCATTCCTGACCACACGGTGACAGCGCTCGATCCCGGGTGTTTACTCGCCATTGAATATCGCCTGTAGCTCGACGGGAATCGGCGCTTCCAACTGGTCGTAGCGGCAAGACGATGCCACCCGATCAGGCCGCCAACGGATGAACGACGTGGCATGGCGAAAGCGGTCGCCTTGTAGATGATCGTAGGAGACCTCGGCGACAAGCTCCGCGCGCAGCGGCTCCCAGTCGAGATTTTTCCCGGCACTCCATCGGCTGGCCATACCTGGTACCCGCGATTCGCCGGTGACCCCCGCTGTCCACGGGTGGTTGTCGCCGGCGCCTTCGCGATAGGGCGTGAGCACCTCGAGGAACTCCTTGCGACGCGAGACGGCGAATCCTGAAGCCACTCCCACGTGGTGCAGCCGACCCTCGTCGTCGAAGAGTCCGAGCAGCAGTGACCCAACCACGCCGCCTTCTTTGTGCCAACGGAATCCGGCGACGACGCAGTCGGCCGCCCGCTCGTGTTTGACCTTGAACATGACGCGCTTGTCGGGAAGGTAGGCGAGATCACCGGGCTTCACCATCACCCCGTCGAGACCGGCACCTTCGAATCGGGAGAACCAGTCGCGTGCGACGCTCGGGTCTTTCGTCATCGGCGTGAGATAGATCGGAGGCCGCGCACCTCCTAGCGCGCGCTCGAGATGCGCGCGGCGCTCAACGTACGGGGTGTCCAGCAGATCGTCGTCGCCGACCGACAACAGGTCGAAGGCGACGAATGCTGCCGGCGTCGTTTCCGAAAGCAGCTTGATGCGCGAGGCCGCCGGGTGGATGCGATTCGTCAGCGCGTCGAAGTCAAGGCCCGATTGGCCGACGATCACGATCTCGCCGTCGACGACGCAATGTTCGGGGAGATTGGCGCGCAAGGAGTTGACGAGTTCGGGGAAGTAGCGATCGAGTGGCTTCTCGTTGCGGCTCGAGAGCGTGATGTCTTCCCCATTGCGAAACACGATGCAGCGAAATCCGTCCCACTTCGGCTCGTAGTAGAGCCCGTCGCCTTCGGGAAGCTCGCGAACGAGCTTCGCCAGCATCGGTGCGATCGGTGGCCTTAGCTGGGAGGTCATGTCGCACTCCGCGCCAGTTCGGTGCTCGTCCGCTCAAGCATCATGACTCGATGTCCATGCAAGGAGTTTGTCAACTGGAAGCGTGTTCATCACGCGATCGCTCGAAACCCCGGCGGTTGCCGCTTTCTCGCAACCGAAGTACTGCCACTCGAGTTGGCCTGGAGCATGGGCGTCGGTGTCGATGGTGACCAGACAACCGAGCGAAAGCGCCAGTTCAAGAAGGTCCTCGGGAGGATCGAGACGCTCAGGCCGGGAGTTGATCTCGACGGCGGTGTCACTAGCGACACATGCCTCGAAGACCTGTTCCGCGTTGAACGTCGATGGCGGTCGTCCACGGCCGACGATTATTCGCCCGGTGCAGTGTCCGAGCACATCGACGTTCGGGCTCTTCACCGCTCGCATCATTCGCCTGGTCATCTGAGCCGAGTCCATGCGCAACTTGGAGTGGACGCTCGCAACGACGAGGTCGAGACGGGCAAGCAGCTCCTCGTCTTGATCGAGCGCGCCGTCTTCCAAGATGTCGACCTCGATCCCGGTCAGGATCCGGAACGGCGAAAGCTCGGCGTTCAGCTCAGCAACAACGTCGAGCTGCTCGATAAGACGGTCCTTGCTCAGTCCATGGGCGATGGTGAGGCGTGGACTGTGGTCGGTGAGCGTCCAGTACTCGTGGCCAAGCTCTCGTGCAGCTTCGGCCATCTCGCGGATCGGCGAGCCGCCGTCTGACCACTCGGAGTGGCCATGGCAGTCGCCGCGAAGACTTCGGCGGAGCGACGCGGCAGCGGGACTCATCGAGGGAGCCGGCACTTCTTCGAGCTTGGTGAGGTACGAGGGCACCTTCCCGGCGAGGGCTTCGGCGATGACCGCCGCGCTCGTAGCTCCGACGTGTGGAATCGCCGTGAGCGCTCGGCTGGACATCCCGAGGAGCTTGTCTTGTCCAATGTCGGCAATCGCGCTCGCCGCGTTTCGAAACGCCCGCACCTTGTAGGTTTCGGCCTGGTCCCGTTCGAGGAGGTAGGCGATGCGCCGCAACGCGGCGACTGGGTCGCAGGTCATTTCGTCCTGGCTCGACTTGGCGCGACGCGTGGTGGCTCGTCTGGTTGCTTCGGATACTCCGGAGGCCACGGCGCATCATGCATCCCGTTCGTTTTGTCCGTCGCCGCCAACTCCAAGAGAGGGAGTAGCGACTGTGGAAGATCGGGCATCGAAGCCCATGGGTCGCCGCGCCTCGCCACGAGCGCGGGCACCGTCCGAATCGTCAACTCGTCCGGTTCGACCTCGTCGATCTCGTCCCAGAAGAGCGGCGTCGATACCTGGGCGCCAACGCGGGGTCGCGCGAACCAGGCACCGTAGATGGTCTTGTGTGGCGCGTTCTGGTTGAAGTCGATGAACACGCGCTCGCCTCGCTCCTCCTTCCACCAATTCGCGGTGAGCGATGTTGGGTGTCTCCGTTCCAGTTCGCGCGCGAGCGCAACTGCGGCTGCACGGACCTCGAAGCTGGTCCAGCGTGGTTCGAGGCGAACGTAGATGTGCAGACCGCGTCCGCCGCTCGTTTTTGGATACCCAAGGATGCCGAGCTCATCGAGCAGGACGCGGACGTGGTCGGCGGCGGTACGAATGTCGTCGAAGCTGGTGCCAGGTTGTGGATCGAGGTCGATGCGAAGTTCATCGGCGTGTTCTGGATCGGCCACCCGAAATGGCCAGAGGTGCAGCCCCAAGCAACCGAGATTGACCGCCCAGAGGACGTGGGCGACATCGTCTAGGACTAGTGCGTTCGAGGTCGTGCCGTTCGGCGTCTGCACGACGGTCGTGCGCAGCCAACTCGGTGCGTTGTTGGGAACGCGCTTTTGAAAAAAGGAGCTCCCGCCGGCGCCGTGCGGGAAGCGCTCCAAGAGCGCTGGACGACCGTATGCGGTCACCGCGAGCAGATCTGCGATCTCAAGGTAGTACTCAGCGAGCTCGAGCTTGGTCGCACCGATCTCAGGGAACACGATCTTGTCGGGATGGGAGATGGTGATTCGGTGATCGAGAACCTCTAGAACGCGCTCTTCACCTGCTCGGTCGTTCGACTCACTTTCCATGCCTTGTTTGTATACCCGCTTCGCGGGTCTGTCGCGAACTCGGGCCGCTTGTGGAGCGGGTGGTGGAAGGAGAGTCTCGCGATCTGACCTCTGGCCAACCCTGTCTTGAGGGAGCGTGGTCGAGGCGCCGAGATTGGGTGCGAGCCGAACTCGTAGGGCGTCGGGCTAGTAGCGACTGGTAGTGGAGGTCGCAATACGGGAGTGATCACCGGTCGGGTCTACCTCCTCGCTACGGTGCAGGGCCATCTTAAAAATTGAGGTGGTGTTCGACCCGCAACGTCTGCACCAGTCGACCTACGAAAGGTGCTTGCCCGGTCAGCAACTTCAACCGCGCTTGGCTAGCTGAGAACCAGGCCGCGCGATCGACCTCGGGAAAAGAGCGCATCGTTCCAGATTTTGGGGGCCACTCCATCTCGAAGGTGTTGCTCGTCACCTCGCTGGTGTTGAGGTCGCATTGGAGACCCCAGGCGACAATTCGCTTGCCACTCGGCTGCTTTAGCTCGCCGAGTGGCAAGCGGGCGCCAAGCGGAGGATGTGTCCCGAGCTCCTCGGCAAACTCTCGTTCCGCCACGGCGAGCGGATCGCGTTCCTCCTCGGGCTCGTACTCGCCCTTCGGGATCGACCACGCACCGTCATCCTTCTTCGCCCAGAAGGGACCGCCCGGGTGAACAAGCAGAACTTCGAGCACATTTGAGTCCGTAACCCGATAGGGGAGCAGCCCGGCGCTGTACTTAGGCATTCGTGAGTCCGATCGGCTACACCCGCGCTTCGCTCGAAGGTGTGAGAAGGGAGATCACCGAACGTTCGATTTCGAGCAAGTGGGCGCCTCTCGGGTCGGCAGGCTCGGTGAGACTCTTGACGACGTCAGTAATCGTGTCGCCAGAGTAGAGGCTGTCGAGTACCCGTGGATCGATGTAGGACTTGCGACAGACCGCAGGGGTGTTGCCAAGCGACGCGGACGATGCCGGCGGCACGACGCGTCGACGAGCGACTCGCTCTGGCCGGCCTTGGTCCAAAGGACGTTGATACACCCGTCGGGTACAACAAGGCCATGAAAACGGGCGTCGAAGTTTGTGTCGAGTGCGCTGAAGACCTTGAGCACTGCCATGGCGTGGCGATAGTCCAGATCGACGAGTCCTATGAGTGTTCAGACGATCCCGAGTGCCGGCTGACGATCGAGCAGCATCGGTGGGTGGCGGCTGCAGAAAGCTGAGCTGCTCTTGGGGACGGAGACTCAAGGATCTCGAGGAGTGGTGACGACGTAGAAGGTTGGTAGCACGAGCCCTGCGTTGTGTTAGCCGGCGGATTTCGAATTTTGGCCTGCTGCGCTTGCGACCGCCACTGAGCAAGGTCGACTTGACAAGTGATCCCCTAAGCCTCACGACCAACCACCGTCCTCTGTCGACTATCAAACATCGCCGGCATCCTTCTGGAATGGCATACCCTGGCGCTCCGACCTCGGCCGGCCGGGATTGCGCATCTCGCCGACGTGGCTCGGCAGTCGAACTGCTTCGGAGAGCGCCTGGCGCAGCAAGAACTCAATCTGAGCGTTAGCGCTCCGTAACTCGCTGCCAGCCCACCTGGCGAGGGCGTCGTGGACGGTGGGGTCGAGACGAAGCAAAATGCGGGCCAGTGGGGATGACGGCGTGACATCGCCTCCGCCCAGTAGCCGGTAGTGAACGGGCAGTGTGACCTGTTGACCGATTGCTTTAGAGATGTTGTCGCGTGACAGAGGGACGTTCGACGGCCCACCGCTTTGATCACGCGAGGTCATTTTGCTTTAGCTCGAAGCCGACGCCTGGATTGCGACTGCCAGCGCCCAAGGAGCGAGCACAGCGCGCACGTACGCTATTAGGCACTCAGTCCTTGAAGTGATAGCGCCCCGGTGATCCTGTGGCTCGAGCCGTCGCCGAAAACTTGCTGTCTAGACACCGACGGGGCGTAAGAAAGAACGGTCTGCCCGAACTTGGGTTCTAGGAGTCGACGCAACGCCTGAGTAATCAGGAGTTGTGATGAGCGAAGAAGCACAGAGGGGTCGCCCGCGATGCAGGCGACCACTCTGCCGCCGCACGACCAACAGCGATCGCGATGACCCTGCTCAATCCAAAGTTGTTGGCCGTGTACACCCGGACGACGGTAGGCCCGATTCGCGGTGCTTTGAAATGCCTGTCTCCTCGTGCGGTGATCGCACCGACTGAAGGTCGAGAAGGCCGATGGTCTCCGGATCAGCGACAAGTTCGATGCCGACTACCCGGCCGCGACGCACCGTGAAGTCGAACACTGCCATGGGTCGCCCGCCCACCGATACAACTGCTCCCGCCGTACCGTTTACGAGGGCGAGCTTGGCAGCTTTTGCTCCGCCGGCAAAGACTCGTGCGACGGCGTCAACACCGCGCATCTCCTTACTTAAGTCTGGCGCTCCCGCGTTTGCTCTCGCTACGGCGAGATCGACCGCAACCGTGTCGGCTCTCAGGATTATGTCGGGGTCGAGCAGCCGGAGCAATGCCGCGAAGTCTCCCGCGCGCGCGGCGGCGAGGAACGCGGCGACCACCTCGCGCTGCGCCGAGGCTGATGCATCGGGGAAGGAGGGGTCTGACTGCACGCGCCGTCGGGCGCGACTTGCAAGTTGACGCGAAGCAACCGGAGTCCGGCCCACGATCGGGGCGATCTCTTCGAACGAAACCGCGAACATGTCATGCAATACAAAGGCGAGCCGCTCAGCCGGAGCCAAGCTGTCGAGCACTACTAACAAAGCCAGTCCGACCGAGTCGGCAAGCAACGCCTCGTCCTCTGGAGAATTTATCGTCGCTCGATCTGGGACCTCCTCGGGCGGAACTTCCGTCTTGGCGCTCCTGGCTCGCAGCATGTCGAGGCAAACCCGTGCCACGACAGTGGTCAGCCAACCCGCAAGATTGTCGATGGCATCCGAATCGCTGCGGCTAAGCCGGAGCCACGCCTCTTGAACGGCGTCGTCGGCTTCGTAGCCGGAGCCGAGCATTCGGAGCGCGACTGCCCGAAGGTGTTCGCGCTGGGATTCAAAGCGCTGGGCGAGCAGGTCACGGTCGCTCATGGTCACATCCTCTCGCTCTCTCTCGTTTTACATATGACGAGAGGTAACCGGTCGATGTGACCGAGGACAAGAGGAGGGATCCAGACCGTGAAGACGATGACATGTAAGCAGTTGGGTGGACCATGTGATTTCCGCCACAGCGCCAACACCGCTGATGAAGTGATCAAGGCACAAGATCGCCACTTAAATGAAGTGGTCGCGGGCGGTGACAGCGCGCACGAGGTGGCCCTAAAGGAGATGAAGGGCAGGTGGAAGCATCCCATTTCGGGAATGGGGTGGTACAAGCAGGCAAAGCGTGACTTTGTTGCACTTCCGGAGGATTGATCTCAAACGAGAGCGCCCGAAACTCCCCTGGGATCTTCCCGAGGCGCTAATTGGGAACCCCCAGCGCTCGATGTCTGGAAGGACATCACGCCACTTGCTCGAAACGAGTTCATTTGCTGGGTCGAAATCGTCGCGACGAACTGGTGCGAGCACGGTTGGGGCTCACGCGAGGAAAAGGAAGCATCTCAGGAATTCCTGGATCTTCAGCGGAGCACCGCTGCCGACACTGGCTTGACATATACGGTGCGGTTCGACCTAGGAGTGCAGTGGAGCACCGGCGCTCTGACCGGACTTCCGGAGATGGTAGGCAACCATGAGGGCCAGATATCGGTGTTGACCAGGGAGAACGGGCGCGAGGTGCCGAAGTGGTCGTGTTACTACGCGACGCTGTGAGCTGGGACTACGCGGCGGGCTCTGGAAGCTCGAA
>DATCDR010000193.1:0-5156 GCA_036510575.1 Acidimicrobiales bacterium
CGAAGGGCCGTATGGCGGCGTTCACGTCCCACTGGTTCTCGAGCTCGCACATCTGCTGACAGCCCTCTGCATTCTCGTGTGCATCGTCGTGGCCGCTCTGCGGCTGCTCCGCGGAGCTGTTCTCGGCCAAAATCGGGGCGACGCCGGTGCTTTTGCCACATGGCGCCTAGATGACCTGCTCGTCTTCGGGATCCTCGGTGACGTCGTCGTCTTCGAGGTGCTTACGCTCAGCAACAACATCTTGTACGCCCGATATCTGACGGTTGGCGTGATCTTCTCGGTGATCCTTGCCGCACGGATCCTCGGACGAGCAAGCCCCGCGATTCATCCAGGGCGGGCCCTGCGAGTCGGAGCGGCGGCGGCGATCGTCCTTGTAGCCCTCCTTAGCGTCGAGGTCGCTATTGAGCTGCACGCACCCGTTCCGGACCAACCGGTGGTCGCGCTCGACAACTTCTTGATGGCGCACCACCTCCGTAGTGGCATCGGTGACTACTGGGCCGCCTCCGTCGTGTCGGTGCAGTCCGAGGGAGCGATCGAGATTCGCCCGGTCGTCGCGAATCTCCGAAAGATCCTCGAGCCCGATGGCCGTCAAGCAACCGCATCCTGGTACGCAGGCAAGCACTTCCAGTTCCTCGTCTACCAAGACGAGCCGTACGGTCGCGTGGATGCCGCTACCGTGACCGGGACGTTCGGGCCGCCGGAGACAACCTGGGTCGTCGGCACCTTCCACGTGGTCGTCTGGGCGCATCCAATCGCGCTCAGCGGGCCCGCCTTCCCCTAGCAGCGCCGCTGCCGCAAGTTCTGGGCGGAGTCGGGGGAGATCGGAGCCAGCCACCGCCACCGCAGAGCTCGGCAAGCTGCGAAGCGCTCGTGATCTTTGCCCTAGTATGCAGATCGCGTCGCGGCTGAAGAGTCGATGCGGCCACGGTGGTCCTTGTCGTGGTCGGTGAACGCTTAAGGACCTGTGGTGCAGCCTGGAGTGCACGCCGCCCTGTCAAGGCGGAGGTCGCGGGTTCAAATCCCGTCAGGTCCGCGTAGGAGTTCGTCCTCATGTTCCTCGGAGCGAGAAGACAGACACCTCGGTCGGGTAGCTCAGTTGGCAGAGCGCGCGCCTGAAAAGCGCGAGGTCACCGGATCGACGCCGGTCCCGACCACAACAAACCTTCAGGTGAGAGAATTGCCTCATCTCCCGGCCACTCACGCCACCAAGCCTCTGATTTGGCCCGTTGATAACGTGAATCCGACTGCGGCGGGAGGAAATCAGCCCGAATCAGGGGAGTCGCGATGACCGTTGAGCACGGAGGATTCGAGGACGAGAGTCGGACAGGCACTGCCGTCCGCCCCGCAACAGAAGGCGACCTCGACGCGATCGTGGCGATCTACAACGACGTGCTCGAGACAAGCTCCACGATCTGGAGCGAATCCCCAACGACGGTCGACGAACGCCGAGAGTGGCTAGCGGAGAAAAGGACCACCGACTACCCGATTCTCGTAGCCGAGCAGAACGAGGTTCTCGGATTCATCGCGGCCGGTCCGTTTCGACCGTGGCAGGGCTACGCCACGACGGTTGAGCACTCGATCCACGTCCATCGCGAGGCTCGCAACCGCGGAGTGGGCGGCTTGCTCCTTGGCGCAATGGAACAGGCACTGCGAAACCGCGGCACCCACGTCCTGATTGCTGGAATCGACGCAGCCAACGATGGCTCTATTCGATTTCACGTGCGAGCCGGGTTTGCCGAAGTTGCCCGAATGCCAGAGGTCGGGCGCCTCCGCGGGGAATGGCGCGACCTCGTGCTGGTTCAAAAGCAACTTGTGTGATCTGGGTGGTCCGCGTCGAAGTCGTCGTGTTTGACCTCGGAGGGGTCGTTTGTAATTTTGAGCCACGCGCTCGGCTCTCGGCTCTGGCCGAAGCGACCGGGCTCGACGAGGACCACGTCGAGGACGCGATCTGGACGTCAGGCCTCGATTCGGCGCTTGATCGAGGTGAGTTCGATCTTCAGCGCGCGCTCGCGACCGTGATTGACGCGCTCGAGCAGCGAGTCGACGAAGCAGCGCTCCTTAGCGCGTGGGCGAAAGCATTTGTCGCAGATCCCGCGGTCGCCGCACTCGCAGAAGGGCTAGATCGTCAATCGGCGATCTTTACCAACAACGGTCCGATGCTCGAGGAGTGCCTATGTCGCGGCCTCGTGCCCGTGAGCGACGTCTTCAACCCGATCCTTTTCGCCTGGCACCTAGGAGCACCAAAGCCGGAGTCGAGATCCTTCGCACAGGCCGCTGCCGCGCTCGGGCACGAGGCGGCGGAACTCATGTTGGTAGACGACGACGCTACGAATGTGGCCGGGGCGCGCCGATCGGGTTGGAGGGCGATTCACTTCGAAAGCACGGCTCAACTGACTAAGGAGCTTCTTGCCGCTGAAGTTTCCTCGTAGTCGGCCGAACGGCGAAAGTACCGTAGGCTGATGCGTCGCGTGCAAATGCCACCTCGGGCAGCGGGAGCGTGAGGTGACGACCGCTACTCCGGCGGTCCTTCAAAAGCCAGCAGAGAGTGCTCCGCGGTCGCTGCCACTTCGTGTCGCAGGCGGAGCGGGATTCGTCGGTTGCACGCTCGTTCTCCTTGGAGTGGCCACCAGAAGTTCGCCGTTCGCCCTGAAGTTGCCCGGAGCGTGGTTCTTCGGCGCGCCTTCGAACGATGGAGCTTCGGCGACGACGAGTAACGCCGCCTTCTTCGGCGTGATCCTCGTCTACCTCGGAACAGGAGTGATGCTCGCCTCGTGGTTCGAACTCCTTCGTACCCTCAAGCGGCACCCGGATATCCGCGTCAAACGTCTCGTGCCTATCTTCATCGGCTGGTGCGTGCCGGTGGTGCTCATGCCGCCGATATTCAGCCACGACGTCTACGTCTATGCCGCGCAAGGCCAAATGGTCGACAGCGGGATCAACCCCTATCTGCACGGACCCCAGTCGCTTGGCGGCGGAGCATTCCTGGCTCTCGTCGATCCGATCTGGAAGCGCTCGATCTCCTCGTACGGTCCGGTCTGGGAGCGTCTCTCGGGATGGGTCGTCGCAACGTCGCGCCACGACGTCTTGGCCTCGATCGTCGGATTCCGGCTGATCGCCCTACTCGGTGTGGTGATGATCGCCTGGGGAGTCGCTGAGCTCTCGCGCTCGTCGGGTCGAAGCGGAAGCGTCGCATTCGCGCTCGCGGCCTTGAACCCGCTGACACTCCTCATTCTCTTTGGCAGCTCACACAACGACGCCCTGATGGTCGGTCTTCTCATTCTCGGATGCGTGGCTACACGTCGCGACCATCCCTTCTTAGGGCTTGTGGTGTGCGCGATCGCTGCACAGATCAAGATCCCGGCGATTCTCGGAGACGTCTATATCGGCTGGTGGTGGAGCACCTCCGTACCTGAGTGGCGTCCGCGCATCGAACGAATCCTCGCGGCGGGCGCGATCTGCATCGTTTGGATTGTCGCGATCGGCGCCGGCGCCGAACTGGGCTGGCACTGGCTAAAAGGGCTCTCGAACCCGGGAGTAGTGGTCTCGTGGCTTGATCCCTCGACCGCGGTGGGGCTGCTCCTTGGTCACATCGCCGGCGCAGTGGGCTATGCGGGTCACAACGGAGGCTTCATCAGCGCGGCCCGGATAGCAGGGCTATGCGCTGCCGCCGTTATCTCGCTCGTCCTGCTGTTGCGGTCCGAGCGCTCGGATCCCTATTTCGCGCTCGGCTGGAGCCTGCTCGCGATCGCGCTGCTTGGCCCTGACATCTGGCCCTGGTACGAAACCTGGGGCATCGTCGTTCTCGCGGTGACGGCTGACCGATGGACGTTACGTATTGTGATCGCACTATCCGCCGAAGCGTGCTTCACCGACTTCCCTACCGGTGAGCTCCTCCGGGCACCCCATGAGCTCGTCACGATCGTCTGTTGGACGGCTCTGCTCGGCGCCGCGGTGCTCTACGGGAGCCTTCGCCTCCTGCCGAACCGTCGCAGACTCCCCACTCGATCGGGCTGAAGGGTCTTCGTCACCCAGTGGCACCGGGCGCCGCGGTAGCTGGCCGGTGCGAGGTGGTGCTCGTCCGTAACTCCGCAATCGTCCAGGCGACGAGGGCTACTGCGCCGCCGATCACGAGCGAGTTGCTCGCGAGATCCGCTAACGGCCCGTGCCCGATCCACCAGTAGGGCTCAGCAACTGCGAGCACTACGAGCGCGACAAGCACCCATGCGACGACCCGATGGCGGCTCCAAAGCGAGACCGCTGCGATCGGCGCGAGCACCAACCACGACCAGTGGTGCGTCCACGAGATCGGGCTGACCAGTAGCTCGACGAGTGCTAAGACCAGTATCGTCTCTGCCGGGTGCTCTTCGACGCTTCGTCGGCGAACGAGCACCACACCGCAGGCAAGCGTGGCGACGCAAAGCACTACCCAGAGCGCGGTCGCGAGCCCTCCGCCGTGGAACGGCGCTCGATTCAAGAGGCCCTGCCAAGACTGATTGCTCACCCCTCCTACATCTCCAGTCCGCTTCGCGTCCGCGACCTCGTGGAACCAAAAGAGCGCCGACTCAGACGGCAGCGCCAACCATGTCGCAACGGTAGCGATCACGAAAGTCACGATGCCTCGAAGGAGCGACGCGCGGTCGCGTCGAACCAAGAAGTACCCGAGGTAGACGAGCGGGGTGAGCTTGATCGCTGCCGCCACCCCCACCAACACGCCTCGCCATCTCGAATTCAGGCGCGTGAGGTCGACCACGACCAAGAGCATCACGATCAAATTGACCTGGCCGTAGTCCATGTTGCTCCGAACCGGTTCGAGCGCCAAGGTCGTTACGGCTCCAAGCGACGCAGCGAGGGCGAAAGAACGCTGCCGGAGTCGGCGTTCGTCGATCCGGCCGCCGACATCGGGAGCGCGGCCTCGTTCCGCCTCGAGCAGCAGGTACAGCACCATGACGAGAGCGAGTGAACTAAGCGACCACCACAACGCCTCGATCAGTCCCAATGGACCGAACGCCAGCGGGCTCAGCACTACCAGGGCGAACGGCGGGTAGGTGAACGGCAACCTGTTCGCGGTGAAGAGCCCCTCAAAAGGGTTGCCGCCTGCGAAGAGCTTGTGGTCCGCTGCTCGATACACGCGAAGATCGAGGTGCCACGTCGATCCG
>DATCDR010000194.1:0-16630 GCA_036510575.1 Acidimicrobiales bacterium
CTGGCCGTCGCTCAAGCGCGAGTTGCACGAGCACCGGAGCGAGATCCGAGGCGATCGTCGGGCAGCCATGCTGATCGTCGACGAATTGGAGCGGCCGGGTACCAGCCGCCATAAGTCGGAGAACCGTCTTGACCATGTTCCTGCCGTGAAAGCCACAGACCCAACTCGTCCGCACGATCGTCGCTGAGGAGGAGAGCGCCCGCTCGCCACCGAGCTTCGACCGCCCATAGACCGAGAGCGGATTGGGCGCGTCCCACTCGTTGTAGGGACTTGGCTTGGTGCCGTCAAACACGTAGTCCGTCGAGACGTACGCGACATGAGCACCTACCAGCGCCGCGCCTTCTGCGATGTTCCTGGTACCGAGCGCGTTCACCGCGAAGGCGCGATCGCTGTCGCTCTCGCATGCGTCAACAGCAGTGAACGCTGCCGGGTGGATGATGACGTCGGGCTCAATCGTCACGATCGACGCGAGCACCGCGTCCCGGTTCGCGACGTCGAGCGCCTCGCGGGTCGCGGCGATCACCTCGAGCGGTTTGCCTCGGACCATCTGCTCAGCTCGCCGCTCGAGCTCTTGGACGACCTCTATGCCAACCTGGCCTGCTGCTCCGGTGACAAGGACTCGCATCTAACCTCGACCGTCCGCGTCGTCGCCCCCAAGCGTGCCCTCGACGACAGGAGAGCGACCGATAAGTGGACGCCACCACGCCTCATTCGCCACGTACCAGGCCACCGCCTCGGCCAGTCCCCGCTCGAACGGCACCGACGGCGCCCAGCCGAGCTCTCGCCGAATCTTCGTCGAATCAAGCAGGTAGCGCCGATCGTGTGCAGGGCGGTCCGGGATGATCGTCTTCATCGTGAGCGGCCGACCGGTCGCGCTCAGCACGGCATCGGCGACCTCAGTGATGCTGGCCTCTCGACCCGAGCCGACGTGATAGGTCTCCCCCTCGACACCTGCGAGCAACACCGCCTCGATGGCGCGGCAGTGGTCGTCGACATGGAGCCATTCGCGACGGTTCTCCGTAGAGGCATACAAGGTGAGGGGCTTGTCATCGAGAGCGAGCGAGGCAAACCACGGGATCACCTTTTCGGGAAATTGATACGGTCCGTAGTTGTTGCAGCAGTTCGTGATCGTAAAAGGCAGACCGAAAGTCTCCCCGTAGCAGCGAACGACGTGATCAGAACTGGCCTTCGACGCGTTGTAGGGCGTCCGCGGGCGATACGGCGACGACTCGTTGAACGACTCGTCGCTGTCGAGGGGTAGATCCCCGTAGACCTCACAGGTGGAGATGTGGTGGAAGCGTTCAACGCCGACGCGCCAACAGGCATCCACCAGTCCCTGGGTGCCGAGCACGTTCGTGCGGAAGAACCGAGCGGGATCGATGATCGCGAGGCTGTTGTGCGACTCCGCGGCGAAGTTCACCACCGTCGTGATCGACTCCTCACGAAGGAGCTCCTCGACCAGTCGCTGATCGCCAATGTCGCCCTCGACGAAGCGAACGGCGCCGGCTGCCTCGAGCTCGGCGATGTTCTCGCGATTACCCGCGTAGGTGAGAACGTCGAGTACGACCAAGCGGTCGTCTGGGTGCTGCTTTGCCCAGTAGCGCACGAAATTCGAACCGATGAATCCGGCACCGCCGGTGACGAGAACTCGCATAGTGACCTCCGAGGCTACTTGCGCAGCCCTCGAGTACCGCTACTCCGAACCGGCCGGCCGCAGGTGCACGACGTCTGCCACGCTTATTCGCTGCGTCTGTCCGGCGACCTCGAGTTCGAGCGAGCCGTCGTCGTTCACGCCCTTTGCCGTGCCGACGAGACGTCCAGCAGGCGTATCGACCTGGACGCGTTGGCCGATGGTCGAACACGAGCTCGCGTACTCCTGTCGGATCGTCGCGGGACCGTCAGGTCCGAGCAACGTGGAGTAGAGAGCGTCGACCTCGTCGAGGAAGCTGTCGAGAAACTCGTCGCGAGAGACCTGCCTGCCGCAGCTCTGCTCGAGCGTTGCGGCACCCCTTATGAGCTCCGCGGTGCCACTCGTGTCATCGGCTGGCGGCCACCCGTCCGGCCAGTACAGGTTGCACCCGATGCCAACCACGACCGAGGGCGGCGGCGTCGAGATGACGAGCTCGGCGAGTACGCCCGCGAGCTTTCCAGACGCGCTCACCAGGTCGTTTGGCCACTTCAAGGAGACGTCGGGACCGCCAAAACCCAGACAGGAGCGACGGGCCGCGAGCGCCACCACGCTCGAGACGTTGTAGAGCTGGTCGACGGGCAACTCCGGGCGTAACAAGATCGAGCAGAGCAGCGAACCGACCGGCGGGCTCACCCAGCTCCGTTGGTATCGACCGCGTCCCGCGCTCTGGCGATCAGCAACCACCACGAGGCCGTCGGTTGCGCCAGCACGCGCGCGGTCAACTAGAAACTGATTCGTGGACGACGTCTCCTCGAGGAAGACCACATCCCCGATGTATAAGCGATTGCTGCGAGACATTCCCTCGGCCCCCACTACTCGAGTGGCGATGTCCGTTCCAAAGCCGTCACTAGATGTAATCATGCTCCGGCCTTGCCGTAAGGTCGCGAGACCTCCGGTGGACCGTGTTCGGAAGAACACCTAAGAACGGGACCGCTCGGTGAACTGCGCGTGCGGAATCGTACAGACAATTCTCCGCTGTCGAGGTCGATCGCCTGAGGCCTGTTCGCTCCCGTGCAGTTCGCCCCGGAGGAGTCGGGGCTTTCCTTTGCGGTCTGCGCGAACCTTTGCGGTCTGCGCGAACGCAACGTCCACCTTCTTGTTCCGGACTCTGTCTGTGGGCAGTGCTGAGACCATTAGCCTGCCTGAGACCCCGACCCCGACCCCGACCCCGACCCCGAGACGATTAACTATCGGGAGCACTCGTTCTTCAGGCATCATGGCCGAAGACTCGATCCGAAGAAGGACATGTGTTCCGTAGGATTCTCATCGCGAACCGGGGCGAGATCGCTCTCAGGGTGATCCGGACGTGTCGCGACCTCGATATCGAAGCGGTCGCTGTGTACTCCGACCTTGACGCGAACTCGCTCCATGTCCGGGCCGCTGATGAGGCCTACGCACTACCAGGCTCGACCGCCGCCGAGACCTACCTCAACGTCGAGTCGCTCATCGCGATTATGCAACGAAGCGGTGCCGAGGCGGTCCATCCAGGGTACGGATTCCTCTCCGAGAACGCGGAGTTCGCCCGCACGGTCATTGATGCGGGCGGCGTCTTCATCGGGCCGAAACCGGAGACGATCGAGCTCATGGGCTCCAAGCTCGCCGCGCGTGAAGCAGCCGACCGTGCAGGTGTCGTCGGCGTCCCTGGGCGCAACGAAGTAGTCACCGAGGCAGAAGAGGTAGTCGAGTTCGGCTCCTTGGTTGGCTGGCCGGTCGCGATAAAGGCTTCCTATGGCGGCGGAGGGCGCGGCATGAAGGTGGTGGAGCGCGCGGAAGACGCCGCTGACGCTCTCGCCGCTGCAAAACGCGAGGCACTCGGGAGCTTCGGGCGCGACGAGGTCTACCTCGAGCGCTACCTCGCCCGACCCCGGCACATCGAGATGCAGATCCTGGGCGACAGCTTCGGCGACGTCCTCTGGCTCGGCGAGCGAGACTGCTCAAGCCAACGACGCCATCAGAAGCTGATCGAGGAGACGCCCGCGGCGAACTTCCCTGCCGAGGTGCGGGAAGCGATGGGCGATGCTGCCGTGCGACTCGGACGAGCGTGCGGCTACGAGAGCACCGGGACCGTGGAGTTCCTCTACGAGAACGGCTCCTTTTACTTCCTCGAGATGAACACCCGCCTCCAGGTCGAACACCCCGTCACCGAGCTCGTGACGGGCTTGGACCTCGTCGCGCTGCAACTTCGCGTCGCGTCGGGCGAGCCGATCGGCTTCGGTCAGTCGGACGTCTCGACCAATGGCCACGCCATCGAGTGCCGGGTGAACGCCGAGGACCCGGCGCGGGGAAGGTTCCTGCCGAGCCCAGGGACGATCACCTCGATGCGACTCGCCGGCGGCTACGGGGTTCGCACTGACGCCGGCTACGAAGCAGGCGACACAATCAGCCCCAACTACGACAATCTCGTGGCCAAGGTGATCGCCTGGGCGCCCGATCGTGAGACGTCGCGGCGACGCATTCTCCGCGCGCTCGACGAAACCGTCATCGAGGGAGTCGCGACCACGATCCCCGCGCTCGAGGCGATCTTGAACTCTGACGCGTTCATCGCCGGGCACCACTCGACCAACTTCGTCGAAAACGAGCTCGACCTCTCCGGAATCGTCGCGTCGACGCCGGACGGCACGCGGGACGCGAGTGGTAGGACGCTCACGACCGTCACCGCGGATGTGGAAGGCAGGCGCCTCTCGGTCCGGCTCTGGCTTGAAGCCACCGCTCCGGTGGGCCCGGGCCACTCCCGTGCTCGCCGGCGTCCAGGAGCCGAGGTCGCCGAGACGAGCGACGGCATGATCGCCGTGCCGATGCAGGGCACGATCGTCCAGATGCTCATCGAGGTTGGTGACACCGTGGCCGCCGGCGACGTGCTCTGCGTCCTTGAAGCGATGAAGATGGAGAATCCGATTCGAGCGCCAAAGGACGGCACCGTGAGTGAGATTCGAGCACGCGTGGGTGACACGCTCGGCGGCGGCGACATCGTCGCGGTGCTGACATGACCACCGGCGGCCAGTCGCAAAAGGAGGCGGTACGACAACTCGTGAGCGAGAACGGCGAGGAGTTGGTTGAGCTCTCGCATCGTATTCACGCACACCCCGAGCTCTCCTTCCAGGAGATCGACTCATCGAGATGGTGCGCGGATGCCCTTGAAGAAGGCGGCTTCGACGTCGAGCGCCACGTCGCCGACCTCGAGACCGCGTTCGTCGCGACCATCGGAACTGGCGAGCTTGCGATCGCGATCTGTTGTGAATACGACGCGCTCCCCGACGTCGGCCATGCCTGTGGCCACAACATCATCGCCGCCTCGGCAGTCGGGGCGGGCCTTAGCCTGACGTCACTCGCCGACGAGCTAGGCCTCACGATCAAGGTTCTCGGCACTCCTGCCGAAGAAGGCGGCGGCGGCAAGATCTTGATGCTCGATCGCGGCGCCTTCGACGGGCTGCACGCGGCGATGATGGTGCATCCGTGGCCATCTGAGCTCATCCAGATGCCGTGCCTCGCTGTCGCGCACTTCGACGTTGTGGTCGAGGGGGTCGAAGCGCACGCCTCGGCCTTCCCCGAGCTCGGAAGAAACGCGGCCGATGCGCTAACCGTCGCACAGGTGGCGATCGGCCTGATTCGCCAGCACTCCTACGCGACCGACCAGGTGCACGGCATCATCACCTACGGCGGCGCCGCCCCGAACATCGTGCCAGCACGCGCCGAGGCCAAGTACTACGTCCGGTCCGCGACGCTCGAACGGCTCGCAGAGTGGGAGCCACGAATCCGCGACTGCTTCGAGGCGGGCGCGCTCGCGACGGGAACCTCGGTCCGCTTCAACGTGCAGTCACCGTCGTACTCGGAGTTTCGCGTCGACGAAGCGATCGCGCAGCGCTACAAGCTGAATGCCGAAGGGCTAGGCCGAGTGTTCGCGCCACCTACCGACCGGGTGGTCGCAGCCTCTACGGACATGGCGAACATCTCCCTCGCGATGCCCTCGATCCACCCGACGCTCGGCATCGGATCGCTGCCAGCGGTCAATCATCAGGCGGGCTTTGCCGCAGCTTGCATCACCGGCCTCGCGGACAAGGCGCTGCTCGAAGGCGCGACTGCCATGGCACAGACCGTGATCGATCTCGCCACTGACGAGGTACAACGCGAGCGACTGCTCGCCTCGACCTACCGCCACGCCTGAGAGCGGCGCACGCTCACTCGGGCGGCGACAGCCCTTGGTCTGCTACGCCGCGGGACGCGTCACGTGCGGCATGCAGAACTGGTCGTACTCCGCGAGCACGATCTCGGCGTGGTCGCCACATGCCGGGCAGTTGGGGTCGCGGCGCACCTTGAACTGACGGAACTCCTCAGCCAGCGCGTCGTAGGCGAGGATCCTGCCAACGAGCGAGTCGCCGATCCCAAGGAGCATCTTCACTGCCTCGACTGCCTCGAGGGAGCCAATGATCCCGCACAGCACGCCGAGAACGCCTGCCTCGGCGCAGGACGGCGCGAGCTCAGGAGGCGGCGGCTCGGGGAACATGCAGCGGTAGCACGGACCAACGTACGGGTTAAAGACCGTGACCTGGCCCTCGAACCGGAAGATCGACCCGTGTACCACAGGCGTGTTCGTAAGTAGCGAGGCGTCGTTCACGAGATAGCGCGTCGGGAAGTTGTCGGTCCCGTCGACGACGAGGTCGTACTGGGAGAAGAGGTCGACGATGTTGTCGGCGCCGAGACGGACGTCGTAGGTCTCAACCTTGACGTCGGGATTCATCGCCGTCAGTGCGATCTTCGCCGAGTCGACCTTGCGCATCCCGACTCGATCGAGGTTGTGCAGGATCTGACGCTGCAGGTTCGAGGCGTCGACTACGTCCATGTCGACGATGCCGAGCGTGCCGACACCTGCCGCGGCCAGGTACATCGCCGAGGGAGAACCAAGACCACCGGCGCCGAGCATCAAGACTTTGGACTCCAACAGCTTCTGCTGGCCCTTCTCGCCCACCTCAGGGAGCAGAAGGTGGCGCTGGTAGCGGTTGCGCTGGTCGCTGGTGAGCACCGCCGGCGAGATCCAGTTCCGGCCCTCGTCCTTCCACCGGTTGAACCCGCCCGCCATCGAGGAGACGTTCTCGTAGCCGAGCTCGCCGAGCGTCTTTGCGGCGAACGCCGAGCGAACCCCGCCGGCGCAGTACACGACGATCGGCTGCTGATGATCGGTGATCCTGCCTTCGACCTGCGGCTCGAGATAGCCACGGGGAATGTGCATCGCGTCAGGGATCGCACCCTGCTCGTACTCATCGGCCTCTCGCACGTCCAAGAACAACGCCTTGCCGAGCAGCTGCTCCGCCGCTGCAGGCTCAACCTCGCGGATGTCCTTCTTGACCTGCGCGAGTAAATCTCTCGAGCTCGCCACGTCTACGTCCTCCTTCACCTACGGCCCCGGTTGAAACCCTGACCGTTTTGCCCGCACGGGCGCATATATGTAAAACCCTACCAGTGGGGTCAGCATTCCCGACTAAACGGGAAAAGGTAGATTTCGGGGCGATGGAGTTCGAGGACGTGGTTCGAAAGCGCCGAATGACCCGGCAATTTTCTACCGATCCGATTCCCGGCGCGCTCATCGACGAGGTGCTCCGGACCGGGACCCGGGCGCCGTCGGCTGGCTTTACGCAGGGCATCGACCTCGTGGTGTTGACAAGCGAAGAGGCTCGGTCCCGCTTCTGGCAGGTGGCATCGGATGAGTCCTGGCGCGAGCGACACGAGAGCGCCGCCGGGCTGGTCGGCGCGCCGGCGATCGTGGTTCCGGTAGCGGACTCCCTCGCGTACGCCGATCGCTACCGCGACGCCGACAAGGCCACCTCCCTCCTTTTCTCACGCGACGTGGCCTCCTGGCCCGTGCCGTACTGGCTCGTCGATGCCGCGTACGCCTCGATGCTGATTCTGCTCGCCGCCACGGCGAAAGGCCTCGGGGCGCTGTTCTTCCAGCTGCACGCAGCTGAGTCGACGGTCTGTCACGCTCTCGGCATTCCAGGAGAGCGGCGCCTGATCGGCGCGATCGCCCTCGGGTACCCGATCAGCGACGAGCCGCCGGGATCGCCCTCACGCCGCGCCAGACGACCGTTCGCCGACGTCGTACACCGCGAGGGCTGGTAGCGCCGTGGCGAGTATTGCCCCCTACGGTTCGTGGCTTTCGGCGATCACGCCGGCGGCGCTCAACAGCGACACAGTCGGGCTCTCCGCCCCGTCGCTCGACGGGGAGTCCATCTACTGGCTCGAGCTACGCCCGCGCGACGGCGCCCGGCAGGTGGTCGTCGAACGGCGCGCGGATGGCTCCATACGTGACCGATTCGAAGCGCCGTTCTCCGCTCGGTCCAAGGTGCACGAGTACGGCGGAGCCGGCTATCTCGTTCACGACGGAATCTGCTGGTTCACCAACGCCGACGACCAACGTGTCTACCGAGTCGCTGGCGAGGAATCGCCACGGCCGATCACGCCGGCGCCAGCCACGCCCGCCACCGTGAGGTTCGCGGACTTCGCTCTCGCCACCGACAAGCGGGCCCTCTACGCGATTCGAGAATCGCACGGCAAAGACGGCGTCGTGAACGAGATCGTCGTTCTCGACGCCGAAAACGAGCGCGAACCCGTCGTCGTGGCCGCGGGTCACGACTTCTACGCTGCACCCAGATGCTCCCCTGATGGGAGCCGCCTCGCCTTCGTCGCCTGGGATCTCCCCGACATGCAGTGGGACCAGAGTTGCTGCTACGTGGCAACAATCGAGTCCGGCCACGGGCTCGGCGAACCAACCCGCGTCGCCGGCGGCGACGGCATATCGGTGTCGCAGCCTCGCTTCGGTGCCGACAGCACGCTGTACTACCTCGCCGACCAGAGCGGCTACTGGCTCCCCTACGACGAGCGCGGCGCATGCCTTGGACCAGACGGCGCCGACTTCTCGCGCCCGGACTGGGTGCTCGGACAAGCGACGTACGCGACGACGCCGACAGGTGCGCTTTTCGCGATCCGATTCGAGCCGGGAGGCCAGCGGCTCGGCCGCCTCGAAGACCGGAAGTTCACGCCCCTCGACATCGGCTACCTCGTCTACGGCGACATCGCCGCCGACCGCGATCGGATCGTGGTACTCGGGGCCTCTGACATCACGCCGATGGAGGTTGCGGTGATCGACCTGGCCTCAGGCGCCGTCGAGACGCTGCGCGCGAGCCGGACGGCGATCTCTGGAGTCACGATCTCGCGGGCGATCCCGATCTCTTTCGAGGGCGGTGACGGCCGCGAGTCGCACGCCTTCTTCTACCCGCCGAGCAACGACGACTTCGAAGCACCTGAAGGGACGCTTGCGCCGCTCATCGTCTTGAGCCACGGCGGGCCCACCTCGGCGGCGGTGGCCGTCTACGACGTCGGCAAGCAGTTCTTCACGTCGCGAGGCTTCGGCGTGGTTGACGTCAACTACGGCGGAAGCAGCGGCTACGGACGCGCCTATCGAAACCGGCTGTGGGACCAGTGGGGCCTCCTCGACGTCTCCGACTGCGTCGCCGCCGCGCGTCACCTTGTGGCAGAAGGATTGGCCGATCCGATGCGACTCGTCATCAGAGGCGGGAGCGCAGGCGGTTACACCACCCTCGCGGCACTCGCCACTACCGACGTCTTTGCGGCGGGGAGTTCGCACTACGGCGTCTCTGACCTAGCTGGGCTTGCAGCCGATACCCACAAGTTCGAGTCCCGCTACCTCGATCGACTGATCGGTGCGTGGCCGGAGGCAGCTGCGGTCTATGCAGCTCGATCGCCGCTTGTGCACGCGGACCAGATCCGGTGTCCGGTGATCTTCTTCCAGGGTCTCGACGATGCCATCGTGCCCCCGAGCCAGGCCGAGCAGATGGTTGCAGCGCTCTCGGAGCAAGGGGTGCCGGTCGCCTATCTCGCCTTCGAGGGCGAGTCCCACGGATTTCGTCGCGCCGAGACGATCGAGGCCGTCGCCGGCGCGGAGCTGGCCTTTCTCGGTGCGGTTCTCGGCTTCAGCGCCGACGGCGCCACCGAGCTCGCGATCGAGCACGCCGATCGCCTCCCCGACGCCGAGCAGGCAAAATCAGTTTGACCACCTCTTTGGACCGGCCTTCGCGGGCGACCAAATAGACTGCATTGGATCCAAATCGTGTGATGAATCAAGGAGCGATCAGGCAGCTATGGCGTTGATGCAGTCGGAAGTGAGCGACGCCGACGTCGAGGAGGCTCCCTACGAGCTGCGGGTGCACCAGGTCACGTGGGAGGCAGAGGGGATCGTTTCGCTCCGCCTCGTCCACCCCGACCGGAAGGAGCTTCCACTCTGGGAGGCAGGCGCACACATCGACCTGCTCCTTCCCTCCGGCCTAGTGCGTCAGTACTCCCTCTCGGGCGACGTTGACGACCGCTTCTCGTACCGGGTGAGCGTGCTAAACGAGCCGAACTCACGTGGCGGATCGAGAGAGATCCACGAGCGAACACTTGTTGGTTCCTTGATCACTGTGCGGGGACCCCGCAATCACTTCTCACTCTCCAACGAGGGTCAGTTCGTGTTCATCGCAGGCGGCATCGGCATAACGCCGATGCTGCCGATGATCTCTGAGGTAGAGCGCCGAGGCGTGCCGTGGAAGCTCATCTACGGCGGCCGGAGTCGAAAGACCATGGCCTTTTTAGACGAGCTAAGCGCCCATACGAGCGGCGTCGTCGAGCTCGTACCCGAAGAGGAGCTCGGCTACCCGGACCTCGATTCGATCCTCCATGCGGTCGGCCCGGACACCGCGGTGTTCACCTGTGGACCTCCAGGAATGCTCGCTGCGGTCGAGGAGCGATGCGCGCGCTACCTTCCCCCACACGTGCTGCACCTCGAGCGCTTTACCGCGCCCGAGGGCGCAGTCTCGCCGGAGCTGACCGGAGACGACGATGTCTTCGAGGTGGAACTCGCCCGCAAGGGCGTGACGATCACCGTCCCACCGGACAAGACGTTGCTACGCGCGATCCGAGACGTGATCCCCTCGATGCTCTACTCCTGTGAGGAGGGCTACTGCGGCACCTGCGAGGTGAAGGTGCTCGAAGGCGTCCCCGATCACCGCGACACGATCCTCTCCGACGACGAGCGCGAGTCGAACAAGACCATCATGGTCTGCGTGTCACGATCGAAGTCCCCGAAGCTCGTTCTCGACCTGTAAGAGCTGTCGTCGGCCCGTCTGTTCCAAGGCTCGATCCGTACCGCGGAGGTCGGTAGCGTGGGTCGCTGATCGGCGAGGGGTCGCCGTCGAGTGAGGGAGGGACCATCTCGAGCCCGCCCGAGGAAACAAACGCGCTAGGCCCCGATGGACGCGAGGCGCGTGTCGGAGCCCTCGGCATCGTCAACTACCGCCGATTCTTCGTCGGGCAGACGCTCTCGAACGTCGGCACGTGGTTTCAGATACTGGCCCAGGCGCTGCTGGTCTTAAAGCTGACGGGGAGAGCCAGTGCCCTCGGAGAGGCCACTGCGATCCAGGCGGCACCATTTCTTCTGCTCGGCCCGTTCATCGGCCCAGTCGTCGACCGGATCAATCTTCGACGGGTCATGATCGCGATCGCAGTCGCTGCGGGCATTGAAGCATCCGCGCTGGCAACTCTTACGAGGACCCACCACGTGACGATCTGGTGGATCTTCGGTCTCTCGTTCGTCCTTGGCTGTATCAACATGTTCAACCAGCCGGCCCTCCAGGCTTTTTTGCCCGAACTCGTACCGAGGGCGGCAATCCCGAGCGCGGTCAGCTTGAACGGCGTGCAGACGGCCGCCGGCCGTCTCGCTGGCCCGGCTCTCGCTGCACTGCTCTACGCCTGGAAGGGCCCGGCTACCTGTTTCGCCGTCAACGCACTGTCGTACGTGATCGTCGTGGTCGCGATGCTCTCGCTCCGACGAGGTGAGCTCCACCCGACGATCGCAAGAGCGCGGACGAAAGGAGCACTAAAGGACAGCTTCAGGTACGCGTGGCGCTCGCCCGTGCATCGAGGTCAGCTCATCGCGAACGCGTTCGTCGGCATGTTCGCGTGGAACTTCGGCATCTTCTTCGCCTCGTTCACACAACTCGTCTTGCACTCGGGGACGTTGTCGCTCGGCCTGGCCGAGTCCATCAACGCGACCACTGCGGTTATCGGCGGCGTCATTCTTTCGCGTCATCTCACCGCGCCGACGAGACGCACCTACGTCGGCGGCTGCGTCGCGCTTGGGACCGCGCTCGGGCTGACCTCGCTCGCTCCGAACCTCGTCACCTTCTACATCTGCATGGTGCTGTTTGGATCGACCACGGTCTGTTACACGGCGATCAACTTGTCGCTCTTGCAGCGCGTGACGCCGCGGGAGCGAATCGGGAGCGTGATGACCCTCTCGACCTACGGGACGATGGGCACGACGCCGGTCGGCGCGCTGATCGTCGGCTGGCTGACAACGATCGGCACCGCCCGCGCAGCGATCGCGGCGGGCTCCGCGTCGCTGCTCATCTCTGCCCTGGTACTCACGATCTCGGCTCGGCGCCAAGGGCGGCCGCTCGCCTCGTTCACCTCGCCGCCACTCGATGCGGCGTAGGGCCAGCGGCGCTGCTTAGCCTCGCCGGGTGGCGACGAATACCGGGATCAGCCGATCGGTCTTCTCCTGGTACTCGGCGTACGGGGGATACGCCTTGACGGCGCGGTCCCACCACAGTTCGCGCTCCTCACCAGAGACCTCCCTGACGGCGAAGTCCGCCGGTTCAGGACCGTCTTGGATCTGCACGGTCTCGGGATCGGCCAACAAGTTGTGGTACCAGACGGGATGCGTCGGCGCACCGCCTTTCGAGGCGACGAGCGCGTACTCACCGTTGTGCTCCACTCGCATGAGCGGGGTCTTTCGGACCTTGCCACTCTTGTTCCCGACGGTGGTGACGACCACGATCGACAACCCGGTATCGCGAAGCGTGTTCGCGTCACTCCCACCGGAACGCTCGTAGGCCTCAACCTGGTCGCGCACCCACTCGGACGGGCTTGGTTCGTAAGTTCCCTCAATTGGCATACCGCGATCCTATAAAGACCAGAAGCCGCATCTGTCGAAAACTTGGTGCCCTGAGCGACATACATCGCTCATTTGCCCACCACGTGAAGGTGCTCTGTGCCGCAATGACGCCCACGCCTGGCATCAATACGATGTTCGCAGACGACGCACGCGGTTCGACCGAAAGGACGCATGTGGCGAGAGCTTGGCTAATGGTTGTTGCCGTCGTGTCCTGCTCGATCCTCGGTGGCGGCATCGCAGGCGCGAGCCCGAGCGCGGTGGTTCGACTTGAAGCAAATGGGCTCGGCGTCGTCAGCTTCGGCGCGAGCACGTCGTCGGCTACCAAGTCGATCACTGGTGTGCTCGGAGCGCCGACGGGAAATCCCTCCGCCGGATGTACCGGCGAGTACAGCCAGACCGCGTGGCATGACCTGATCGCGCAGTTCAAGAACGGGAACTTCGCGGGCTACCGCTACCTCGCCGGCGGATCGAGCGGACTCAGCCCGACGACCACGTCGATCCGTGGCGCCAAAGTCCCAAGGCTCGCTACCACAACCGGCATCACGCTCGGGGACACTTTGGCCGAGGTGCGCCGCGCTTACCCAAGGCTCGACAAGAGTGGCTCCGACACATGGCGCACCTCGGGCGGGATCGTGTTCGCGTTCTTTGACGAAGGAGATGCGATCCCGACGTCACCGATCTATGAGATCAAGAATGACGTCTGTCCAGGTGCGCTGTAGTGGTCGCGCCGCGACGCTTCGGGGCGCGAGCCGAGCATGGAGGAGCGAGATGAAGCAGCGTGCCTGAGCTCGCGAGCACCCGGTTCGGGGTCGACCCGCAGTCGCCTCGAGATCGTTCTGGAGGCGGCTGGTCTTCGCACGCTTGAACTTCGTCGGAAACGTCGCCGCCGAGGCGGTCGCGTCCAGCGAGGGCACCCGTGCCCGTGCCGAGCTACCCGGAAGCCGCATCGTCATTCGAGAGCTGGCCTCCGGCAAGGAGGATTGGCAGATCGCCGCCGCTGATGTCACTGGTGGGACAAGCCCTGGCCAGCTCCTCGACGACATTCAACGCGACCTCGACGCGATGAGTAAAACACTTCGGCGCGAGATGGGGCATCACCATCTAGCTAGATCGGCTGCCTGACAATACGGGCTCGGTCCTTCGCTGAAGCACCGAAGCAAGCGTGGGCATCAACGGACGCGCCAGCTCAGCTCGGTGAGACGTATCCAGAAAGTGGCGCCCCTTTCGGGTTGGCATCGGCGTAGAACTCGTCGGCGCGCAGCTCGACGCGGCTATATGCGGTGAGGTCACCGTCGCCGTTGACGTCGATCGGCCCCTTGTCGCCTTGTAGGTAACCGACGACGATCGCCACGTGCGCGGCGATCAGCTGCGGGATGTTCAAGCCGTAGACCGCGACGTCACCAGGTTGAGGAACGTAGCCAGAGCCGAGCGGGTGCCAGGTGCCGTGCGCGACACCCCACTCGTAAAAGCTCGCCGACGATGAGTTGAGGTCGCCGTTTATGTACTGGTACGTGACTTCCGCACCCGCCTTCTGCCAGGCCCAGGCGGCGAAGTCGGCACACCACTCCTCGGAGAGGTTGGAGTTGCCGCAGATCGAGCTGCCTGAGACCCAGTACGCGCTGAATTTATTGCAGTAGCTGTTCGACGGATCAGTGGTATAGCCGATCTGTCCTTCTGCGAGCGCCACGATCCGGCGGCGAAGGGGCGACAGCCCTTTGTCGGCCGGCACGAGAAGTGTGTGGCCGTCGCCGAGGCTGAGCAAGGTGCGGCTAGGCGAGTGGTGGACGGCCCGTTCGCCCTCGCCGACGGCGAGCACCACGACACCAACTCCGACGACGAGCAGCAGCAGGAGCGTTCGTCTCCGGCGGCGTCGAAGCGCACGTTCCCGGCGCGCCGCCTGCGGAGCCCTCGCTGCGCGTTGGCGCGCTGTGACGGACATCTCTTTGATCATTCCATCCATCGGGCCGGATCTGGGGCCGCGGCCGCAACTGGGCGACCGCGCAGTGGCTCGGATCCCGCTTACACACCCGGCTCGCCGACTGGATCACCAGCTCGCCGATTCCTAGGTGGAGCGGGCCTTATGCATGCGATCTTGCTACTTTTCCGAACGGGGCGGGGGCGACACGACAGCAGGAGGAGCTACTCCAAAGCGTCCTCGTGATGCGCCACGGCAGCATCGTCGCTGAGCTCACGGGCGACCAGATGAATCCCCAGGCGGTACTTGCCGCGGCGTTTTCCGAACAGGTTGCCAGCGGGGGAAGCACCTGATGACGACGAGCTCTGTCGAGCTCCCCGGAGATGACGGGGACGCATTCGCACGTTTGAGGTCGGGCGCCGCCCACGCCCTCCGGTGGTGGAGATTGGCCGGGACCATCATTCCGTTCGTCATCTTGTTCACGGTCTTGTCGATCGCGAGTCAGCCGTTATAGCGCACCACCAACTTGATCAACATCCTCGACCAGCAGGCTTCGACGCTCGTCATTGCGGCTGCGGGCCCGCTGGCGCTCGTCGCTGGCGGCGACTGCGTGGGAATACCAGCGGTGCGTCAAAACGACCAGGCAGATCGCCAACACCACGAGCTCCAAGCGCCGACTACCGCTGACGGGCGTCTTGAATTACCGCTGGCAACGGTAGTTCGAGGGGAAGCCGAGGATCACTCTTCGCCGTACCACCACCAGGTGGCAGGACCGGATTGGAGTTCCGATGAGCGCGATGCCCTCACGCCTCGAGGCCGCAACACACTTCCGACTACGCAGCAGACGAATCGTCTCGAAGCGGAGCGGCTACGACGCCCGGTCAACTTACGTCGAGCAATTCTGGTTGCCAGTCCTAGGACCGTCGACGACGTTACTCATTCGCCACCTGAACATCCGACTCGAACGCGACGGCGAAGACGTCGTCCTCGAGGCAGCACTCACGGCCCGGGCCCTCGGCCTCGGCGAACATCCAGGCAGACATGCGCCGTTCCTTCGATCGATCCGTCGAGCAATCGACTACGACCTCGTAAGTGTCGGCGAGCGCGACGAGAACTCTCCTCAGTCCGAGGTGCAATTACTCGTCCGCCGGCTCGTCCCGATGCTCTCAAATCGCCTCGCGGAGCGGCTTCCGGAGCCGCTTGCGCGCGAACATCGCTGCGCGCTCGCACGAAGCGAGACCGAGGAGACTCCGCTCGCGCGCCGAGCACGTCAGCTAGCGAGGACCCACCAACAACTCGTTACGCCACCACGCAACGTCTCCGGCTGATCGTCGATCGCTCGCACCAAAAATCTCCAGGTGATCGGGTTCTCGCAACCGGCACGAACACCTAGATCTTGTCCACCCTGTTCGCGTACGCCTTCCGATAGTAAGTGTCAGGCCAATATCGGCAGGTCACGCTGGCAAACCGACCCGGTTTGAATGTCGACCCTTGTCGATTTCGCCGAATAACTCGGTGAGCGTAAAGAGAGCGGGGCCATGAGGACCTGCCGTTGGCACGGCACCTGGCGGAGCTTTCGTGCGTGCGGCCTCCAGCGTTGCGGTGTCGGCCGGGAGTCCTCCATCCTCGGCTGGGCCCCGCGTTATGCAAGCACCAAACGAGGCTCAGTCCGTAATCCTCGTGCGACCGCGGTCACCGTCCGGGTGGTTCCACAGGTGAGCCGAGTATGTCGGTACCTAATCAGAAGTGGCAGCTGACTCACGGCGAGAGTTAAGTCCGCCACAGTGGTGTACGAGCGGGTGACCGATTCGCGCGAAGCATCTCGCTTCGCGCGAAGCATCCGCGAAAAATGACGATCACCGCACCAACCTTCAAAACCTGCGAAGTAACGAAGGAGAAGGTGCGATGACCGTCAACAACACAATCGGCGCGGCCGAGCTATTACGCAAGTACCTCGAGAGCCCAGCGGGTTCAGACCTGCTCGGAGAGATGGTGAAGATGGCAGCCGAGCTGCTCATGGACG
>DATCDR010000195.1:0-4984 GCA_036510575.1 Acidimicrobiales bacterium
ATATCTCCACCGCCGGCGAGCTGACGCTCTCGGTTCCAGAGTCAGGAGCGGAGATCGAAGGCACGCGTGAGTTCCTCGGTATGAGTGCCGAGCTCGATGCCTCGCTCTCGGCGTGGCTTGGGCGCGACGTCACGCTCGTGCCCGCGAAGGACCACCCGATCGTGCGTGCGGAGAACCTCGACGACGCGCTCGAGGAGTCCGGACCGGTCCACGACTGGGAGCTCCCCGAGGGACGCTTCGTCGACTCGGCTCCGTTGCTCTTGATCACAACCGCGACCCTTGAGAGCGCCCTCGGCATCTACCCAGAGGGCAGATGGGACGTCCGGCGCTTCCGGCCGAACCTCGTCGTCGACGCAAACGGCACCTCGTGGCTCGAGGATGGGTGGCGAAATCTTGGACTCCGGATCGGCGAAGTCGAGCTCGTGGTGCGAAAACCCTGCACCAGGTGCACGATGGTGACGCGGGCTCAACCTGGGATTCCTGCTGATCTGACGATCTATCGCTCACTTGCACACGAGCACGGCGCCACTTTCGGCGTGCTCTGCGACGTGCGAACCCCCGGCACCTTGCACGTCGGTGACGAGCTCGAGATTCTCGGCTGATCCTGCGCATCGCCGGGCAAGATCGCGCACGATTTCACCCACTTTGGCAGCATCGTCGCAGAGCGCAAGCATGCCGCCTACGATCTGGGGCAGTCATCGGGACGAGAATGCACCACGGCGGCACGTGCTGAGAGATCGCTCGGTAACGCGTGGCTGCGGGCGTGAAGCGGAGGAACTTCGAGGTGCTGGCGTTCACCTTCCCGGGTCAGGGTTCACAACGCCCCGGCATGGGAGCGAGCTGGAAGGGACATCCCTCTTTCGAGCTCGTCGACATAGCGAGCGAGATCGTGGGTCGAGACGTCACCGCGCTGCTGCTCGACGCCGATGAGGAGACGCTTCGTCGGACACAAAACGCCCAGCTCGCCACTTTCGTCTCCAGCCTGGTCGTCCTCGACGCGGCAGAGCGCCTCGGTCTCGAGCCCTTCGCCTGTGCCGGCCACTCACTTGGTGAGTACAGCGCACTGGTCGCCACCGGGTCACTCGGCTACGACGACGGGCTCCGCCTCGTTGCCGAGCGGGGCTCAGCAATGCAAGATGCAGCCGACGGGCGGGCGGGAACGATGATGGCAGTCCTCGGTCTCGATGATGAAGACGTCGAGGCCGCTTGTGTTCGGGCAGAAGGTGAAGTCTGGATCGCGAACTACAACGCGCCAGGCCAGGTCGTGATCGCCGGCGACAAGTCCTCACTCGAGCGTGCGGCCGAGATCGCGAAGTCACTCGGTGCAAAGCGGGTGCTCTCCTTCGCCGTCGGCGGGGCCTTCCACACGCCATTCATGGCACCTGCGCGCGATCGCCTCCGAAAAGCGCTCAGCGAAGCCGCCTTTCGGGCCCCGGACCCACTCGTCGTCGCCAACGTGGACGCGAAGAGCCACACCGACCCTGCTGATTGGCCTGGGCTGTTGTCGGCACAGCTGGCGAGCCCCGTGCGCTGGCGTCAGAGCCTGGCGACCCTCGCCGAATTCGGATGTCGTACGTTTCTCGAACTCGGGCCTGGCGGCGTACTGACCGGTCTCGCGAAACGATCGCTCGACGGTGAGGCGTTCTCGGCGTACTCGATCGCAACCCCAGACGACCTCGAGTCCTTCGCAGAGTCACTAGCCGGCGCCTCTGCCTCAGAAGAGGCCGAGACGCAGCGATTCAACATGATCGAGCGCTTTATCGTCTCAGCGGCTACCGGACCATTTCAGCCGGCTCAGGAGTTCGCAGCGGCCGCGCCGACCCTCGGCCCGACCGTGGCACCGCTCGAGATCAACATCGGCGATCTCATCGGCCATGCCGGAGAGACCGAGATCCGTTCGCCGTTTGCGGGCACGTTGATGGGCGTGATCGTCCTCGCCGGTGAGCGGGTCGTTGGCGGACAGCCCGTAGCGTGGCTCCGCGTTGAGGTCGCCGAGTGACCTGCACGCCTGTTCTCGGCACAACTGCCGTCAAAGTACTTGGAAGGACGTGACCTGATGGGTGCGGCAATTACCGGATGGGGCACTGCGCTGCCCCCAGGCGTCGTCACCAACGACGACTTCGCGAAGCGCCTCGACACCTCAGATGCCTGGATCACCGAGCGAACCGGCATCCACGAGCGCAGGTGGGGCGGCACGACCACCGATCTCGCCATCGAAGCTGGCGCGATGGCACTAAAACACGCCGGGCTGCAAGGACGTGACATCGACTTGTTGATCCTTGCTACGACGACCCCGGACCAGACCATCCCGGCGACCTCCTCCCTCGTCCACCACAAGCTCGGCCTCGCCGGCGGTGGCTTTGACTTGAATGCGGCGTGCGCAGGATTCACCTACGCCCTCGTCACCGCGGCGGCACTCCTCGGCGCCGGCCATGAGCGCTGCCTACTCATCGGCGCCGAGACCTTGAGCAAGACGCTCGACAAGGACGACCGGAGCACCGCCATCCTCTTCGGCGACGGTGCAGCTGCGGTGGTGCTTGAGCGAAGCAGCGTGCACGAGCTGATCCTTTCCCATGACATTGGCGTGGACGGCGGGGCCTTCGACCTGATCGTCGCCGAGCACGGCGGGTTCCTCCGCATGGAAGGACGTGAAGTTTTCAGAAGGGCAGTCCGAGTCGAGCTCGCCTCGATCGGAAAGGTGCTCGACCTCGCCGGCATCAAGCCAGCCGACGTGGCGTTGTTCGTGCCACATCAGGCGAACGTCCGCATCATCGAATCGGTGAACGAAAAGCTCGGCTTCACGATGGACCAGACCGCGATCGTGCTCGACCGCACTGGGAACACGTCCGCGGCGTCGATCCCGCTCGCGCTCGCCGAAGCTGCCGACGCCGGACGGCTGCACGAGGGCGACCTTGTACTCCTCTCCGGTTTCGGAGCAGGCATGACGTGGGCGTCGGCGGTCATCCGCTGGGGAGTGGCGTCGGGCAAGTGAGCGGGCGCGTCACGCTCGTGGCGGGAGGTTCGAGGGGTATCGGCCTCGCATGTGCACGACGATTCCAAGCTGGCGGCGACAGCGTGGTGGTCACCTACCGCGCCGACCCTCCCCCACTAGCGGGCGAGCCCGGCTCGTTGGACCTTGTCGCTAAGCGCTGTGACGTCACGGTCGCAGCCGAGGTCGAACAGCTCTTTTCCGAGATCGAGGTCGAGCTCGGCACCGTCGAGGTGCTCGTCTACTCAGCCGGCATCACCGATGACTCGCTCCTCATGCGAATGAGCGAGGAGCGCTGGTCAGAGGTCATCGAGACCAACTTGACAGCGTGTTTTCGGGTGACCAAGCGGGCGATCCCGCCGATGCTGCGTGCACGGGCGGGACGCATCGTTCTGATCTCGTCGGTCGTCGCGATGACCGGGAATCCTGGTCAGTCCAACTACGCTGCTTCGAAGGCTGGAATGATCGGATTCGCCCGCTCGCTTGCCCGCGAGGTAGCCAGCCGGAACGTCACCGTTAACGTCATCGCACCAGGGCTCGTGGAGACCGACATGCTCACAGCTATAAAACCCGATCAGCTAGCAAAAATGGTGGCGACCGTGCCACTTGGTCGAAGCGCCCAGGCCGACGAGATCGCCTCGGTCGTAGAGTTCATAGCCTCAGCTGGGGCGAGCTACGTCACCGGCGCAGTTGTACCAGCAGATGGTGGCCTCGGGATGGGACACTAAACAGATCGAATAAGCGTGCCAGAGGCCCGCCCGCGATTGGCGGTCCGGCACTTGCCCACGAAAGAACGGTTGGGCAGATGCCCATGGATAAAGGAGCAGGAAGTGGCAGAGGACGCGACCTACGAGAAGTTTCGCAACTGTGCAGTCGAGGTTCTGCAGGTGACGGCCGAAAAGGTCGTGCCGGAGGCCCGCTTCGACAACGATCTCGACGCTGACAGCCTCGACCTCGTCGAGTTCGTGATGGCGTTGGAAGAGACGTTCGACATCACCGTCGATGAGTCCGAGCTCGATGGCGTCGAGACCGTCGGCCAAGCGTACGAGCTCGTCACCTCGAAGATCTGATGGCGGCAAGCGTCGTTAAGCGACGCGTTGTCGTAACCGGCATCGGCGTCGTCTCGTGTTGCGGCATCGGGGCTGACGCATTCTTCGAGGGGCTCTCGCACTCCCTCGGTGACGCGCCGCGCACCGTCGACGACTTCGACCCTGCCAACTACTTCGAGCCGAAAGAGGCGCGCCAGACCGACCGCTTCGCACAGTTCTCACTGGCGAGCGCGCAGATGGCTCTCGACGACGCCGGCGAGCTCGGCAGCGATCCCGCGAGAAGCGGCGTCATCTACGCCACTGGCGTCGGTGGGCTCGAGACGCTCCAAGAGCAGATAGCGGTACTGATCGGGAAGGGGCCCCGGCGTGTCTCACCGCGGCTAGTCCCAATGATGATGGCCAATGCCGGCGCAGCTGCGATCTCGATGCGCTTTGGCTTCCAGGGACCGTGTGAGACCGTCGTCACTGCCTGCGCGTCAGGAACCCATGCCATCGGCAACGCCGCGCGCCTGATCGCTTATGGGCGCTGCGACGTGGTTATCTCCGGCGGCGCGGAGGCCGCGATGACACCGACTGGCGAGCTGCCAGCGATCGGCACGGCGGCGTTCGGCAACATGACCGCGCTCTCTTCGAGTGGCTGGTCACGCCCCTTTGACTCGCGTCGCGACGGATTCGTGCTCGCAGAAGGTGGTGCCGCCGTCGTGCTCGAGGAGTACGAGCACGCAAAGGCCCGCGGCGCGCACATCTACGCCGAGGTGCTCGGATCTGCCTCAACTGCAGACGCCTACCACATCACCGCTCCACTCCCGGGGGGCGAGGGCGCGAGGTCGTGCATGGAACTCGCCCTCGACGACGCAGGGATCACCGCCGCGGACGTCGCGCACATCAACGCGCACGGCACCTCGACCGGATTGAACGACCTCGCCGAGGCACAAGCGATCACGAA
>DATCDR010000196.1:0-15836 GCA_036510575.1 Acidimicrobiales bacterium
CATGGCCCTCCAGCACGTCATTGATGTTCGTCACGCTCGTCATGTGCGACGCGATAGCGCACGAGGGCTGGCTCTGCCAGCCCGACAACATCAGCGCAGTGTCACTCGCGCCGGGAGGAGGCCGGGAGGGGGGCTTGCCCCCTTCCCGCTAATGATCAGTCGCTGAAAGGCTTGCGTGGCGGAGGCCGACGGTACGCCCAATCCGTCGTTACGAGCGGCGTCGGTGAGTGACGATATGAGCTCGACTGAGAAGATTGCCTCTCAGCCTTGTGAGTCCTTCGAGGGAGTCACCCACCGCGGCAACGGATCGGCAGGTTTCGGTCAAGACCGGATTCGCAGCCGCATCACCCACCGCCACTTCGCTATTCGCCGGTCTCGCTCGAAGCCGAATTATTCGAACAGGTCGGCCGGGCCCGTATGGAAATAGGCGCCGCGCTGGGGGGCGCGCCCCTCGACTTGCTCGGGGTAGGCCTCGACGATCCCACCTCCAGCATCGTGGATGGCGGCCAGCGCCGCGCCGAGGGCCACCCGCGCAACCCCGTTGCGCCGGTGCCCGCTTCCGGTGAAGATGCAACCGATCCGCCAGTCGGGCATCTCGCCCAGGCCCTTGGCATAGGCCTTCGGATTGTTGATGTTTGGAAGCTCCATCGGCGTTCCGAACTGGCACCAGCCGACGCACTCATCGCGGTCGTAAACCAGAATCTGGTGCACCGTTCCACTTCGAACGTGCGCTTGCTTAGCCACACGGTTCCCAGCGACGGTATGGCCCTTGCCGACGCCCTCTGGGTGGAAACCCATGCACCAGCAGCCGCCCCAAACCCCGTGGTTAGCCTCCACCAGATGGGCAAAGTCATCCCAAGTATCAGGACTGAGCAGCCGCGTCACATGGGAGCTGACTGATGCCATCCATCCAGGGTAACCAGCGGCCTCCTTGCGATAGCGAACGGCTCGTCTTGCGGACGCATGCGATCGTGGCTGGCGTTGGAGTGCTGCTTGGTGTCACCTGATCTGCATCGCTGTCCCCTGGCGAGAAGGTGACGCCCAGCGCACGCCGACTCACCCATCGGCCCTACCAGTGGCCCGTCGCGGAAGCCAGATGGATTACTTCACGGGGACCCGGCCAGTGCTCTCAGCTAATCCGGCTGAGGCGGCGGAATACCTTGTAATAAACGGGCGGGTCGAAGCGCACACCGAGGTTCACGAAGGAGACCTCGCCGACGTAGAGGTTGCCCTTCGAATCGACCGCCATGCCGTGGGGCGCGATGAACTCGGTCGGCGCGTCGCCGCGCGCGGTGCTCCCGAGGCGCGCGAGCAACTTGCCGTCGTGCGAGAGGACGTTCAGGCGGTGGCCGAGGGCCGGGTGATCGAAGAGCTCCGCAATCTGTATCTGCTCTCCGACGTAGATGGTGCCGCTCTTGTCCATAGCGAGCGCCTGGGGCCGGTAGAGGTAGGGCCAGATCTCCTGGAGTGCCCCGAGCTTGTCGAATACCTGGACGCGGCTGTTCTCCCGGTCGTTCACGAAGACGTTCTCGTCGCCGTCGATGACGACGTTGTGGGGGATCTGAAACTGGCCGGGTGCGACGCCCGCCTCGCCCCAAGAGAGGATGTGGCGACCGTCGGGTGCGTAGCGGTGCACACGGGAGTTGCCGTAGCCATCGGTGATGTACACGTCCCCGCTGACCGGGGACACCGCGACATTCGTCGGCGTGTTGAAGGGATTACCACTCCACTTCTCCGCCGGCTCGAACTGCTTGCCGATCGTCAGCACAAGCTCACCTTCGAGCGTGTATTTCTTCACACAGTGCTGATTGTCATTGACAGTCCAGATGAAGTCGTCCGCGCTCGCGCAGATGCCATGCGCCCGGCGATCGAACTCGCCCTCGCCCCAGGAGCGGAGGAAGTTGCCGTTGCTGTCGAAGACGATGATCGGATGCTGTCCGCGATTCATCACGTAGACGTTGTCATGTGAGTCGACAGCGACACCGGAAACCTCGATGAAGTCCCAGCCCTCGGTCTCTGGGACCTTGGCCCACTCCTGTAGGGACTCGTAGCGAAAGCCACCGTCCTCGATGATGTTGTCAGCCATCAGATCCCCCGTTCGCCGCCTAATCGGCGCCATGGTAATCGGTGGATCTGGTGCCCTCGGGAGCGGACGCAGTGCTTGAACTGCTCGTTGGCGCGCACCGCTCGAACCATGCGAACAGAGAAGGGGCCGGATCTCGCCCACCGATTCGATCGCCGCATTGCGGGCGCGCTGCCCGTCGCGAGCCAATGGCGCGCCGAGTCACTGAAGCAGAGCTTGCTTGTTTCATATCGACATCGACGCCGCAATCTCTGGCCGTAGTCACCCGAATGGTGTTTGGCGCTCCGCGGTAGGGTGATCGCGCAGTTCGGCGCGGCGCCAAGATCATTCGGCGCACTCACTTTCCAGGAGGAAATCGTGGCGGAGATTGGCGACAAGATTCCGGAGGTAACCCTTCGACGGATGACAGCTAGTGGACCGGAGTCGGTGTCTAGCACCGAGGTGCTCGGAAGCGGCAAGGTCGTGCTCTTCGCTGTTCCGGGGGCGTTCACCCCGACGTGCTCGGACTACCACCTGCCCGGCTTCGTCATCCGTAGCGAAGAGTTCAAGGCCAAAGGCGTCGCAACGGTCGCTTGTGTCGCGGTGAACGATGCCTTCGTCATGGGTGCCTGGGGCACCGCACAAAACGTCGGTGACGTGCTCATGCTCGCCGACGGCAGTGGCGAGTTTGCCAAGGCGATGGGACTCGAGTTCGATCTCTCCGCCGGCGGGCTCGGCATCCGATCGAAGCGGTACGCGGCGATTCTCGAGGACGGCGTCATCACCTACCTCGGCGTAGAGGCTGCTCCTGGCTTGTCGGTGAGCTCGGCCGAGTCGGTTCTCGCCGAGCTGTAGCCGTCAGCCGAGCCTGGCTCGCCCCCGACTCGCGTCGTTGTGGGCAGTCAGACCGGCTGATTTCGCGGGCGCGTCTGTCGCGGTTGTGGCAGCTCACGTGCACCGAGATCGTTCGGCCATCTCGGCGACGGTCGCGGAGGCGGTAGATTTCTTCTATGACCAGCGAACAGCGCGTACCAGAGACCACCCAGGGCACCGGCACCTTCCGGGTGAAGCGCGGCCTTGCAGAGATGCTCCGCGGTGGCGTCATCATGGACGTCGTCGACGCCACGCAGGCAAAGATCGCTGAAGATGCCGGCGCCGTCGCGGTGATGGCACTCGAGCGCGTGCCGTCGGACATCCGTCGAGATGGTGGCGTCGCGAGGATGAGCGATCCTGAGCTGATAGCCGGCATCCAGGCGGCGGTCACGATCCCGGTGATGGCGAAGGCTCGTATCGGCCACTTCGCCGAAGCGCAGATCCTCCAAGCGCTAGAAGTCGACTTCATCGACGAGAGCGAAGTGCTGACACCCGCCGACGAGGCGTACCACATCGACAAGTGGGCATTCTCGATCCCGTTCGTGTGCGGCGCGACCAACCTCGGTGAGGCGCTTCGTCGCATCTCTGAGGGCGCGGCGATGATCCGTTCGAAGGGCGAGGCGGGAACCGGCAACGTGGTCGAGGCGGTGCGGCACCTCCGCCAGATCCTCGGCGACATCAAGAAGATCACCACCGCGGACTCCGCCGAGCTCTTTGGCTGGGCGAAGAACCTGCAAGCACCACTTGGTCTCGTCCAAGAAGTCGCCGAGACCGGCAAGCTGCCGGTTCCGCTCTTTTGCGCAGGCGGTCTTGCGACCCCTGCGGACGCGGCACTCGTGATGCAACTCGGCGCTGAGGCGGTGTTCGTCGGTTCGGGCATCTTTAAGAGCACCAACCCTGCACTCCGGGCGAGAGCGATAGTCGAGGCGACGGCGCACTATATGGACGCGGCGATCTTGGCGAAGGTTTCGAGTGGGATCGGTGAGCCAATGGTTGGCGCCGAAATCTCCACGCTCGAGGTAAAGCTCGCCGAACGCGGCTGGTGAGCGCGATGCCGGGGTCGACCCGGCGCATCGGCGTCCTAGCCCTCCAAGGCGACGTCACCGAACACGTGGCGGCGCTCGAACGACTGGGCGCGGCGGTCGGGCTCGTTCGCCTGCCAGACGACCTCGATGCGATCGATGGCCTCGTGATCCCTGGTGGGGAGTCGACGACGCTGATGATGCTGATCGACTCAGCAGATCTTCGCGCGCCACTGAGCGCCCGTCTCGAGGCGGGTATGCCGGCACTTGGCACCTGTGCGGGGATGATCCTGCTCAGCACCGAGGTGCTCGACGGTAGGGCGGATCAACTGCCCTTTGGCGCGATCGACATCTCGGTCCGGAGAAACGCGTTCGGCCGCCAGAGCGAGTCGTTCGAGGCCGACATCGAGGTGCGCGATTTCGAGGCACCGATGCATGCGGTGTTCATCCGCGCTCCTGCGATCGAGCGCCTTGGACCCGGCGTTGAGCAGCTTTCGAAGGTCGAGGTCGAGGGCTCGACGCGAGTGGTGCTGGCGAGGCAAGGAGTCGTGACGGTGACGTCGTTCCACCCCGAGCTCGCCGGCGACGATCGACTGCACCAGCTGCTGCTCAACGACTGCTCTTCTGGGGTGACCCGCTCCTAGCCCCGATGGCGAGCCGGTGCGTCAGCCTTCTGGCTACGTCCCACCTTGTCGGGGCCCGTCGGGTCCGGTAGCCTCGGCCGACAGTCGGGGGGCACTGACGGGAATGAGCAGTCGATGACGGCGGAGCTGCGGCACGGCATTTTCTTGGCGCCATTTCACCAGGTGCACGAGAACCCGACGCTGTGCATCGAGCGGGATTTCGAGCTCGTCCAGCTGCTCGATCGTCTGGGCTTTAACGAGGCCTGGATCGGTGAGCACCACTCTGCGGGATTCGAGACCATCAGCTCTCCTGAGCTCTTCATCGCTGCCGCGGCGGAGCGGACGCGCCATATCCGCCTTGGGACCGGCGTGATTTCGTTGCCGTATCACAACCCCTTGATGGTCGCGAACCGGATGGTCCAGCTCGATCACATGACCCGCGGGCGGGTGATGTTCGGCGTCGGTCCCGGTCTATTGGCCTCTGACGCACTGATGCTCGGCATCGATCCGATGGTGCAGCGCGACCGCATGGCCCAAGCCATCGACGTGATCCTTCGCCTCTTAAACGGTGAGGTCGTGACCGAGACCACGGACTGGTACTCCTTGCACGAGGCTCGACTCCACCTCGTGCCGTTCACCCATCCGTATCCGGAGATCGCGGTAGCGAGCGCGGTCACGCCCTCTGGTGGGCGGCTCGCCGGTAAGCACGATCTCGGCATGCTTTGCGTAGCTGCAGGTGAGCGGGCTGGATTTAACGCGCTCGACGTCAACTGGAACCTCGCGTGTGAGATCGCGGCGGAGAACGGTCGGACGATGGACCCAGCTCGCCTGCGTCTCGTGGTCCCGATGCACCTGGCTGACACCCGGGAGCAGGCTGCCGCCGATGTGCGCTTCGGCTTGAAGCAGTACATCGACTACATGAACAACAACCAGCCGCGATTTCATGTCCCAGAAGGCGCGGACACCGTTGACTGGTACCTCGGCGAGAACCTCGCTGTCATCGGAACCCCAGACGACGCCATCGAGCGGATCGAGACGTTGCGTGCCAAACAGGGTGAGTTCGGAGCAGTCCTGTTGTACGCGCACAACTGGGCGGACTGGGATCAGACGAAGCACTCCTATGAGCTCTACGCCCGCTACGTGATGCCGTATCTAAGTGGGGCCAATGCTGCCCGTGACGACTCCTATCGCTGGGTGAGCGCCCACACCGGTCAGTTGAGCGACCTGCGAAGCGCCGCTGCAAAGAAGATGTTCGATCAGCACGAGGCCGAACGTGGCGCGACGGCGCGACCAGAGGCATCCCAGACCCAGCTGCTCAGCTAGGGCCCTAGCCGCTGCCGGTCGGTGCACTTCGACTCTGGGGTCTCCCGCTGAACCGCTCGAGATGAGCCCTTTCCGGCAAGCGCGTTGTCCGCAGCGCCTGGGATTTTGAACCCGCTACGAGGCGAGAGAACCGTAGGCTCAGGTGGCGTAATGAGCCGTCGGGCGACGGTCGCGTCGACGTGGTCGACGAAGTAAAGACGAGGTTTTGTGCGATGGAGATCAAAGAGCTCGGTCATATCGTGTTGTACGTAAAGGACCTGGAGCGATCCGTGCACTTCTATCGCGACGTACTTGGTTTCCATGCGCTCACGCCCGACGACGTGCCGCTTCGCGGGGCGATGGCGTTCTCGTCGGGTCGCACGCACCATGAGCTGTTGCTCATCGAGGTTGGCGAGGGAGCACCTCATCCAGGGACGGGGTACCGGTCGGGTCTCTACCACTTCGGACTGAAAGTCGGCGACACCGATGAAGAGCTTCGAGAGGTGCTCGCGACGCTCGAGCGCGAAGGTGTCCGTGTAGTTGGGTCCGCGGATCACACCACCACCCACAGCCTCTATCTCTTGGATCCAGACGACAACGAGCTCGAGCTCTACATCGACGTACCAGGCGTCGATTGGAAGAATCCGAACAACATCTTGGCGCCGACCAAGCAGCTTGTCCTCTAGGAGTAAGTAGCCTGCTTTGCCGGTTTGGTCGTCGCGGCGAGGAGCACTCCTGGCGCCATAGGCAAGGGGCGATCGTGCAATGCTTCCGAGGTGCAGTTCACCCTTGAAGAGCTCGACTGGGCGAGTGAGGTAGTCGCTCGCCGCGTCCCGCCGACGCCGGAGTACGTGTGGCCGATCCTATGCCGCGACGTAGGCGCCGAGGTATGGGTCAAGCACGAGAACCACACGCCTACCGGCGCGTTCAAGGTACGTGGCGGCCTCGTCTACGCCGAACGGCTCCAGCTCGAGCGACCTGACGTAAAGGGAATCATCTCGGCCACGCGCGGTAATCACGGCCAGAGCCTGGCGTTCGCCGGTACCGCCTGCGGCTTAGCGGTCACGATCGTGGTGCCGCACGGGAACTCCAGGGACAAGAACGCCTCGATGCGGGAGTTCGGTGCCGAGCTCATCGAACACGGTCGTGACTTCCAAGAGGCTCGCGAGTACGCGCTCGAGATCGGCGCTGAACGGGGACTCGAGACGGTCCCGTCTTTTCATCCCGATCTCGTGCTCGGTGTGGCGACGTATGCCCGCGAGCTGTTCGCGAGCGCCTGGGAGCTTGACGCGGTCTACGTCCCGGTGGGCATGGGTTCTGGAATCTGTGGCCTGATCGGCGTGCGTGATCTACTCGGGCTCCGAACCGAGATCGTCGGCGTGGTGGCGAAGAACGCACCCGCGTACGCGCTCTCGGTAGCGGCGGGGCACGTCGTTACCACCGAGTCCGCGGCGACCTTCGTAGACGGCGTCGCTGCCCGCTCGCCCGACGCGGAGGCGATCGCCATCATCTCGAGTGGAGCGGCCCGCATCGTCACCGTCAGTGAAGATGCTGCGGCAGACGCGATGCGGAGGCTCTTTGTCGCCACGCACAACGTCGCTGAGCCTGCAGGAGCACTCGCATTGGCAGGACTGCTCGCGGAGCGCGAAGCCGCACAGGGGAAGCGAGTCGCAGTGATCCAATCCGGAGGAAACGTCGACGCCGCCGTGTTGACGAAGGTGTTGTCGGGAAAGACACCGGCGGCGTAAGCCGGCCGAGCGTCGTCTCGAACGGTGATCGTGATAAGACCTCGACATGAACGGAGCAGGGGGAGTGGTGCATGACGCCGGTGGCGACATCGACATAGTTGCGGACGGTACCTCGCCTGGCTCAGACACGCTTGCTCGTATCCGTCGCGCCGTTGCAAGTGTCGTCGTCGGCAACGAGGAGGCCCTCGATCAGCTGCTGATCGCGTTGCTTTGTCGAGGCCATGTGCTCGTCGAGGACGTGCCAGGGGTCGGAAAGACGCTGTTGGCACGTTCGCTCGCCAGTGTGCTTGGCTGCGCGTTCGCTCGCATTCAACTCACGCCCGACGTGCTTCCTTCTGACATAACCGGCTCCAACGTCTTTAACCAACGAAACGCCGAGTTCGAATTCCGACCTGGGCCGATCTTCACCCAGGTTCTGCTCGCCGACGAGATCAACCGCGCAACACCGCGAAGTCAGTCCGCCCTACTCGAGGCGATGGAAGAGCGTCAGGTGACTTCCGATGGCGTCACGCACCGTCTCGAGGAGCCCTTTTTCCTGCTCGCGACACAGAATCCGATCGAGCTTGAAGGAACGTTCCCCCTTCCAGAAGCACAACTCGACCGATTCCTCCTCCGGGTCACCCTCGGCTACCCGAGCGAGGAGGAGGAGTTCGAGATTCTCCGGCGGTTCGAGCACGACGCCGACTCGAGCCTCGCGCCCGTCACGGATGCGTCCGAGCTGCTCGCTCTGCAGCACCGACGCGCGTCGGTTCTCGTCAGTGACGACGTCCGTGCCTATCTCGTAGCTGTGGCTCGCGAGACCAGGGCAGACCCCCGCCTTCGACTCGGCGCGAGCCCGCGGGCCACGCTCGCGTTGCACAAAGCGTCCCAGGCGCGGGCGCTTTTGCACGGCCGTGACTTCGTCCTCCCCGATGACATCAAAGCGCTCGCGGTGCCGGTCCTCGCACATCGGCTGATCCTCGACCCTGGCGCGCGCCTGCGGGGGATCTCGACCGAGGAGATCCTCCTTGAGATCGTCGAACGCCTTGCAGTCCCAGTCGAGGACGAGTCACGCGATGCGACAGCGCTTTCGGGACGAGGGTGAGGCGACTCGCCCGGCTCCATGACGAGATCGGAGGCGCCTACTTCTGGTTGGCGCTGGCGGTGGTTGGCTGGTTGGTCAGATCCGTACCGCTCGCTCTTGTCGGTACACTCGGCGCTCTCAGCGCCGCAGCGCTCTACTTCTGGGCGCGGCTGAGTCTCACCGGTGTGAGCTACCGGCGGCGACTCGAGCGGTCGCGGGCGATGTGTGACGAACGCATCACCCTCGAGATCGAGATCGTGAACGACAAGTTGCTCCCGCTCTCGTGGCTCCACATCGAAGACGAGGTTCCCTCGCTGTTGAGCTTCGAAGGAGGGACGGTTCTTTCGAACACCGGCTTTGTCGACACCTTGGTCCACCTCGTGCCGATGCTTCCCTATCAGCGGATACGGAGTCGACTCACCATCGTTGCCACACACCGGGGCGAGTTCATTTTCGGTCCCGCAAAGCTCTCCTCTGGTGACCCAGTCGGCCTACGCCAGCGATCGGCACTCGCCGAGGACCTCGCGCGCCTGCTCGTCTATCCGAAAGTCTTTCCACTCGCCCCTGCCGAGATCATGTCCAAGGCGTTGCTCGGTGATCTGCGGTCGCGCCGCGAGATCCTGCACGATCCGAGTCGCACAGCAGGTGTGCGGGAGTACCGGGTGGGCGATCCGCTCCGATTCGTCGACTGGCGGGCGACCGCGCGCAGTACCGCGATCCTGGTCAGGGAGTTCGAGCCGTCGGTGACACCTCGTGTCGCGGTCTTTCTCGACTGCAGTGATCCGACGCTCGGTCTGGCCAGTGTCGACTCGCCCGGGTTGGAGTTCGCGATATCGATCGCGGCCTCGGTTGTCTCGGATCTCTGTGCGCGAAAAGTCGCCGTCGGCCTCTTCTCCTCTGGCACCGTGGCCGCAAGCCCGATCGCTGTTCCACTCAGTACCTCGCCTGCTGCGCTGCCGGCGATGCTCGAGGCACTTGCCAGGGCGAGACCTGCTGGCGGCGGCCGATTCGCGCAGGTGCTGAGCGTCGTCGGCGACACGTTGCAGCGCCAAACGAGTGTCGTCGCGATCGGCGTGAACTACTCCGAGTCGGCGATCGCCGCGATTGGCGAGCTTCGCCGGCGTAACTCGGTGATTGGAATCTGGGTCGCGACCGAGGGTGCGACGCCACCACCGGCGGAACTTTTCGACGTGCTCCTCCAGGCGAGGTTTGCGAGTGACTGGCAGCAACGACAGGTCCTGGAACTCTCTCGATAGGGTCGTCGCCCCTGCACTTGCCGCCTCGATCGAGGCGGCGTGGGTGTCGATCTGGATCGCCGCGCTCTGGCGCACCCCTGATGGGCAACGCGTCGACGTGCCCTTCCTCACGCTGGCGATCACGGCGACTGCTGCGATTGGGCTCACGAGCTACGCGGGCGTCTTGGTCGGGAGCGATCGGCTTCGAAGGCTGCTCCGGGTCGCCGTTGGGCTTGTAGTCGGGGCGATCGCAGCGGGCGTACTCGGCGTCGTCTACCTGCACGGCACGTTCTTGGCGTTCGGCTTCCACCCCTGGACCGTGCCCTCCGGGGCGGCGAGCTCTGACGCAGCTGCTTGCTGGTTCGCAGCCGCGATAGCTGTCGCTCGTGGCAGCTGGCTCGGCTCGGGCGAGCTCGGTCGTCGGCAGGTGGTGAACTCGCTCGTCGTGGCGACGATCGCGTTCGTCGTGTTCTTCTTCGCGGCGGTGATACATCGCGGCGAGGCGGCCTTCTCAGGCGAGGTTCGAGCTGCAGAGGTGCTGCTGCTCGTCAGCTTTCCCTGCGCGATCGCACTCCTCGCGGTGGTAAGTGAGCGCGAGCTCGAGCGGAGTTCGCTTCGTGAGCGGCTGTCGCGGCCGAGTGTCGCCTGGCTCGGTGCCGTGCTTGTTCCAATGGCAGGGGTTGGCGCGATAGCCCTCGGCGTCGCGCTCAGCGTGCGGCCGCTGATTCCGCTTGTAGCGGATGGCGTTCGAGCCGTCGCGCTCTTCGTAGTCGACGTGCTCGATCACGTGCTCAGCTGGCTCGCCTCACTGGTCCATCTCTCCGCGCACGTGCCAAAACACGTCGTTTCCGGGTCAGGCGGCGGGAGCAGGTTCCACGAGGTGCCAGGCAAGACGCCGGTGTGGATCACCGTTGTAGCGGTCGTCCTCGCCGTGGTGCTTGCCGTAGCGCTCGTTACGCTCGTGTTCCGAGCGGTCCGACAGTTTCTCCGACAGCGCCGCCCGCAGCGAGCCCAGCCGGCACTGGTCCAAGAGGAGGAACGGGACTCGCTCTTTAGCTGGTCGCATCTGCTCGATCAGCTACTCGCCGTGCTGCGAAGGTGGCGAGGAGGAAGGGCCGCTAGTGATCTTGACGCGGCTAGCGAACTCCTCGCAGATCTCGCAAGTGGCGAGGATCTGCCGTCAGTTCGGAGCTCCTACCGCCGGGTTCTTCAGGCAGCTCGAAGCACCGGACATCCTCGTCGTGCCTTTGAGACGCCACTCGAGCTCGATTCTCGGCTCGCGCCGCTAACTAACGACGTGGCATCTCGCGCGCTCTCGAGTCTCACGAATCTGTATGACGTCGTCCGATATGGCGGACATCTCGAAACGAGTGACGAGGTCGCGAGCGCTGGTGCCGATGCGGATATGTTTGTCGCCGCGCTGCACCTATCGGGTGATGACGACCTTGTAGGCAATTAGCTCAGGCGGCCGAGGGATCCTCGGTAAACCGAGCAGATAGGACGCTCAGATGAACCGGCAGTAGATCGCATCTCGCGTGCCGCTGCCCGACGGCGATTGGCCGTGACTTTCAAATGTTTGTGGACCTGAGCGGCGACCTCATCGGAGTCGGCCCTTCCGGGGGAGTCCAAACTCCAGAGATAAACCAACCGCGGTAGTCGTGATGACCTGAGCACAGTCTTGGATATCGCAACTACCGCGGTCCGGCGGTGGGTCTCCTCTTCGGGTGACCTTCACCTAAGAACGCGCTTAGCCCTCGCTCGGTACCGCATCCATCAGCTTCGAAGCGTCCAGCTCAGCTGGGGCCTCGTCCGAAAGCAGCTTCGCGTTGAACCCGGCTGCAAGCTCCTCGATTACCTCAGGAGGAAGCGTCGAGGCTTTTGGCATGATCACGCGTCCCGGCGCAGCCGAGCGCTGCTGGATGTTCGTCATGGCGAAGGGCTCTTTCGGCTCGGTCCCAGCGGCAAGCGCCTTGGCCATCTGCAGGAGGCGTTCGCGCATGAAGATGATCTGAACGTCGGAAGCGACGAGGTGCTCGCGGGTCCGGTCTTGGACCGGTCCCCACTGGTCTTCGATCATCATCAGGTCCTGGGTTGGAAACGGGATCACCCCGGAGTAGTTGAAGTGGCGCTGGATTATCGGGTTGTAGCGGTAGTCGTTGTCCTTGTTCTCCTGAGAGCGGTAGGTGCCCGGCTCGTGGAGCGGGAAGACGTAACCGCCATGGGTGTACTCCCACAGCTCCTCATCACTAAAGCCATCTGGGTCGTAGCGGACCCGGAAGTGGGTCTCATGCTCGTCGTCGATCGGAACTCGGATGTTCATCGCCTGCACATTGGGCCCGGTCGCCGTCTTGTGCCCTGCACTGGAGAAGCAGGGGAGGATGAAGTGGTTCGCATTGACGCCCATCTGGCCATCGTCTACTGATACCGAGCTTGCAAACAACACGCCCTGCTCTGTGTTCGCCATCGCCACGGTCTTTGCGAGTTCAGAGCTCGGACCGCTCCGCCAGGTCGCTGCCATCAACGGCGATGGCGGACCAAGTGTCGAGTGGATGAACTGCACATGGCTCCCGTCCATGTCACCCTCCTGGGCCTGGAGCCAGTTGCAGTCGATCTCGTACTTGGTTACGTAAACATTCTCCTTGTCGAGGGCACATGCTGGGAACTCCGGAAAGGGGGGCTGCTGCTCCGGCGGGCCCATGTATACCCAGACCATTCTGGCGGCTTCGTGTGTCGGGTAGGCGATGGTCTTGATGCGGTTCTTGACAACCTCGCCATTTTCGATGTTGGGCATCTCGGTGCACTGACCTGTGCGGTCGTACTTCCAGCCGTGATACAGACAGCGAATGCCGCCCTCTTCGTTGCGTGCGTAGTACATCGGCGCGCCGCGGTGCTCGCAGTATGCGCTAATGACACCGGGGCTACCGGCGGAGTCTCGAAATGCGATGAGCTTTTCGCCCATAATCGTCACTCGGACGGGGTGGGAGTTCTTCGCGGGGATCTCCTCTGAGAGCACTGCTGGTAGCCAGAATCGCCGGAGCAGCTCGCCCATCGGCGTGCCTCGATCGGTCTTTGTGATCAGCTCATTGTCTTCCTTGGTTAACATTTCCCCTCCAACTCATCGGGCGACCAACTGCGATTTCTCTGTCAGCGAGGATAGTGACCGGCTCGACGGCGGGCACATCGTCGGTGCCGGACTGCGGTCGCTGTCGCTGATAGTTTGCTGGCTCAAGTTCACCCGCGTAAGCGACCCGGCGCGGCTGGGCATGGCGTAGTCGCAGGCAGCCCGGGGCTCAAGTCCTGCTCGAGTGGTTCGCGGGACATGGGACATTGGCTACTTCGCGGGACATGGGGCGTCAATTGTGGTGGATGATCTGAGAGCCAGGCTTCCCCGTCTGCCCCACACTCTGCGGCAATCCTGGCGTCGCCCCTTCTGCTCACGGATGGCGCTCGAATGAGCTCAATGGTCGGCGGTTCTGCTGCCGAGGCGCGTCGCATGATCCGCGACCTCGAATTTGATATCTGCAACGCCGGGTGCAGGCCATTAGAGGATCGCGTGCTTTGGGGTCCGTAACGACGTCGCGACTTTGCTTGGGTGGCCGACAGCGGAGAGCCTTCTGGTCCGAAGCGCCGGTAAGGGACGCTCCTCGCGGAACGTCCCTTACCGGCTATCGACTTCTCAGATTCGAGGACTACCCGTTTGGGTACTTGATTAATGCCGCCGCGACGTTGATGTTGCGGTGGGAGATCGGAACGATCTGGTCGTTCTGGACGATTAGGTAGTTGAGCGACACCGCGTGGATCCGCGGGTAACCCGGAACCGGGCCTTTGGACGCGAAGTCGACCGGTGCGAAGAACCCGGTTGCAAGGTTCACCTTCGGGATCGCCTTCTCGAAGTTGGAGGGCGTGAAGGAGATGTGATTCGCCGCCATGTACTTCGCAACGATCACGAACGCCGCAGCTGACTCATAGCACGGCCACTCTGAGTTCCCGAGGGGAATGTCGCTCGGCTCGTACTGCTGCATCAAGTTGTAGAACTGCTTCTCTTGTGCAGTGTGCCCCCCGCCGTCGGTGACCTGTGCGAGCTCCTGGGCGGTCTGGTCGATGTAGAGACCATTCGCAAGTGGGCCGAGCGCTGCGATCGTCGCTGGCGAGAAGGTCGGACCGATACCGGCGATCTTGAGAGTCTGGCCCGACTGGCTTGCCGCCGTTACTACAGCGACAGAGGCCGTCCCAGCAGTTTCGTCTGCGATGCAGGTGCCACCCTCACTCTCGATCGTCGCCACAGCCGGAGCGAAGTCGGTCGCAGTCGCCGATACGAGAACCGCTGGGACGACCTTGCCTCCTGCCCACTTGGTGCCGGCGTTGGTCGCGTTGACAGCTTGCACCTCAGTCGCGGTGCCAGAGGTCGCGAGGACGCCGACCGTCTTGCAGTGGCCTTGTTGGACGAGCATCGCCCCGAGCCCGGCGTCGAAGATCACGCCAGGAACGAGCAGCGGATAGGAGTCTGAGCTCGTGCTGTCGACCTGGGACGCCGGGAAGTTCCCGAAGTCCGCGATGTGCGACGGTGCCACGATCGGCAAGATGTTGGTGTCGTAGTCGTTGAAGCTGCCTACGAGCGCCATCACGTGGTTACTGACCGCTTGTTGCGCGCACGTCGTCGCCTGGTTCGGGCTCGAGGAGATGAGCGAGCCCGCATAGCACTCGGTCACGTTGATCTTGTGGCCGGCAACACCACCGTGCGCGTTGACGTAGTTGAAGTACGCCTGCAAACCACCTGAGTCGTCCCAAACCCCCGGGATGGACTGCAGGTTGATCTGCTCGACGTTGATCGTCGACTTACTCGCCGGACTCGCCGCGTTCGCGACGTGGGACGCGAACACAGCCGTCGGTAATACCGCCGCGAGCAGCGTGAGGCCCGCGAGTAGCAGGCCCACCCCCGTCATCTTCGTTCCGTGCCTAGTCATTTCCATTACCAGCTCCCCCTTCAGTAATAGTTACATATAAATGACAATTATAGCTTCTTAGCGGTCTTGTCGCAGCAATTTGTAATAATGATATTGAAACCGTAGTAGTTGTCGGACGTTCGCCCCGGCCACAGGAGCGACTGCTCGCAGCGATTGCTACGGAGAGCAAGTGCGCGGGCTCGACGATGAACAAGCCTGCAACGCCGGCGTCTTTGTCCCACCGCTCCTCCTTGTGATCGGCTCGACCGGTCGCGACTTCACCGGTCCAAGCGGTCGCGACCTCGGTCGCGGACGATCGATCGAGACGGTTTCGCCTACCGGTTTGGATCCCGCCTTCGCGCTGAGTGTCTCTGCGCCGACGGGGACTGGTTCGCCCTCGTCTCCCAAGTGGTGACAACTGGGCACGTTGTCATTCAATTTCAAGTACGGGGTGTCCAAATGCCACCTTCGTCTGCAGTGACGGCCGCATGAAACATTTTCGGACACGCTGGAACCCGGCAGGCATCCGTTGAGGGCGCTCCGAGCGTACGGGGGCTGGTCAGGAGGTCGGGGTGTAGAGTGCCGGAGCGGGTGTCAACCTCAGTCCGCGAGTCGCCACTCGAGACCCCGGTAGCTTCGACCAATTTGGTATGGGGCGCGGGTGGGGGTCCGAGCGATGGAAATTCTGCCGCGCAATACGTCGTCGGACGGTCAGCACATCGTTAGCTTCCGCGCCGGTGCAGTGGATCTCGAATCGACCGAACGTCTTGATCGCGAGTTTGCCGAGCGCAAGAGAATCTCGCGGCCGGGAGTATTGGGGAATTAATGCGTAAGAGGAACCTCTTCGTCGCGCTGTCTGCGGTCGTTTCGATCGCATTGATCGCGAGTGCCTGTGGCAGCACGGCACCGAAAAAAGCGACCGGGCCGAAGGCCGGCGGCACACTTACCGTGCTTGCGGTCGCGTC
>DATCDR010000197.1:0-12552 GCA_036510575.1 Acidimicrobiales bacterium
TACGTCGCGCGGGAATGCGCACATTCACAAGTATTCGCGCAATAAACTCCGAATATCTTGGTACCCTTGACCTGGCCTGATGCCGAGTACCTGGCACAACGGCGGGTGTTAGGAAACTATTATGGTATGGCGAATGAGGCGTAGGCGCAGCTGAACGTCTGCCTCGGCATAACGCAGGTGTTTATAGCGCGTAGAGAGTGGGTATATGGCGCCCTCTTTTTGCTAAGCCGACGTTTCACGGCAGCTATGGATTCTCGCGGTTAGCGCAAGCATCCACCTAAATGGTTCCTCGGCGGAGACCAGCCGAGGCGAGGGAAGTCGCGCTGGGGTCGCCGCCGACCTCCAGCCTTGGAATTGCGCCGTCATCCGTACTCCGCCGTTAGCCGGACCGGCGGTCCTCGCCTCAGTTCCGTACCGACGCTATAAAAGTGGTTATCGATCGGCGTTCTGCGCACTCACTCGGCGCGGTCCTCGGCTGGGACAAGTGAGAGCGGGACGCGGCTGTGGCCGGACATTGCGGCGACCCGGTCGGGCTCCGGTTAGGCGCGTGCGGGTCACTCGAGGAGCCCATTGCGGCGGCCCACAAGTAGGGGAGGGTTCGACCGGCCGTGACAGCTGGAACCCAACCTCTCGGTCGGTTGCCCTTTGCGGTTCATCCGCGGGGTGTCGCGCATCGAGGAGTACCGTCGGCGGCAGTGTTGCGCGTCGTCGTGGTAGCTGCGGTGCTAACGGGTGGGGTGTTGCTCGGCGCCTGCGGTGCGGGTGTGCAGCCGACGGCGCAGGATCTGACCGCCTGCGGCACCGTCAACAACCTGCTCGCCGGCGTTTTTGCGGCCGATCTGCTGTCCCAGCAGGAGGTGGTCGCGGCGCAGCTCCTTGGGCAAGCGACGGCGTCGGGCAACGCGAGCCTGATCTCGGGAGCGGAGCAACTCCAAGCCGCCGCGCGTGCCCAAAGCAGTGCTCAGGCCAAGACTGCTTTGACGCACCTTGGCGCAGCGTGCAGCGCGATGGGAGTCGGACCCTCCAGCGGGGGACTTTGAGCTTCGACTGCTGAGTTTGCCGTGCCGATCTTTTGGGCTCCTTGGGCTGGTGGCTTGCCGATGGTGACTTCGCCGAGCGACACGGTGCTTCGAGCTACGGGCTGACGCGTTGGTCGATAGCGAGATACTCCTCGGTCCGGACGATCAGTTCCCGCTCGGTGAACGTAGCGAGCTCATCTTCGACCTTGGAGCTGTTGCCGTCGCGAGCGATCGCAGCGAGAGTTCGTTGGATCGCCTTGATGGTCGCGCGCTGCAGGTCAGACGGAATGATCACGATCTGATAGCCGAGCTCCCGGAGTCGCTCGGTAGAGACGACCGGGGTCTTTCCACCCGAGAACATGTTGATGAGCTTCGGCGCTTCGATCCTCGCCGCAACTTCCGCGATCTGCTCGACCGTCTCGGGTGCCTCGACGAACAAGATGTCGGCTCCTGCTTCTCCGTAGCGCAAGGCTCGGTCGATTGCCGCATCGAAGCCCTCGACGGCGACAGCGTCGGTTCGTGCGATTAGGAGTGGGCCGGAGCTGCTGGTTGCGTCTTTGGCCGCTCTGATCTTTTGCGCCATCTCCTCTGGCGGGATGACCGACTTGTCGCTTAGGTGACCGCAGCGTTTCGGAAAGGTCTGATCCTCTAGGTGAAAGGCGGCGACGCCGATGCGGGAGAACTCGAGCGCGGTCCGATAGGTGTTGATCGCGTTGCCGAACCCGGTGTCGGCATCGGCGATGACAGGAAGGTCGGTCGAGTCCACGATGCGCCGCATCTGCTCTGTCACCTCCGTGAGACTGAGCAGACCGATGTCAGGCAGGCCAATGGCTCGCGAGACCGCTCCACCACTGCCGTAGACGGCGGAGAACGATGCCATTTCGACCAGTCGGGCGGAGAGGCCATCAAAGACGCCAGGCGCCACGATGAGATCACCGCTTTCGAGCAGTCCTCGTAATTTCGACGGTGTGTCCACGACGCTCCGATCTGTGCTGCTACGTACTGCGGACGATAGTGAAATCACCGACCGCTCGACCGCTTAGGCGGGCTCGATGGCGTCGCAGCCGATTTGTCGAATGGGAAGTTTTGACCGGCAGCGGCTATATTCCGCCCGGTTCTGGAGTTCTGTCGTGGCGCGGCAGGGCGTTGAAGCGTCGCATACGCGGCGGGGGAAGCCCGTATCAGATGTTCGGGTTAGATCGGTGGGGCGCGGGTGTACATGAGCGATGATGAGCTCCCACCAAGGACGCACCTCGGAAGCCTTTTCCGCCGTTCCCAGCAACTGCACTCCCAGATGTGGAGCTCTGACGTCTCAGACGACGTCACCTCTCCGCAGGCAGCCGTTCTCCTGGCGATCTATGTAGGCGGCGAGGTCGACCTTCGAACCGTAGGGGCGAATGCTTCACTCGATCGTTCGACACTGTCAGCTGTCGTAGACCGGTTGATTCGGCGTCACTACGTTCAGCGTCGGCGGGATCCGAACGATGCACGCAAGCACCTCCTTGTCCTCACCGAGCAGGGCAGAGCTGTGAGCGCTGAGCTCCAACGTCGAAGCGAGTTGCTCAACCGCCGTCTCCGAGGACTCTTAGGAGATGAGGAGAGCGCTCAGCTGGTCTCGTTGTTGCAGCGCTTTGTCGCCCTGGCGAGGGATGCGGCGGCTCGGGACTCGTCACCTGCGGAGTCCGTATCCCGCTGAGGCTCAACTCTGAGATCGCGCCGTGTGTGCCCTGAGCTGGGGCTAGATCGTGAGTCCTGGACGCGCTTCCTTGCAGCTGACCGGCCACGTGCGCGAGAGCTGCGGTGAAAGCGTTCAAAAGATCGGTTACCCGACACCAGATCTGGACCTTCCTGGCGAATCGCGGTAGCGCGGGCGAGACGATGCTCGCAGCCATGCCAGCGCGGGACGCGATCAGCCTCGTTTACCTGCTCGAAATATTCCGGCAATAGGACCGGAGTAGACATGAGAGCGTGAATGGTGACCTTTTCGATGGCTATGTCCTCGCGGACGCGTGGGACGAGATGTTCGAGAAGCTCGAAGTTCCCCGACCGGAGTCGGCGGGGCTCTTCGAGACGCTCCGTGCACTCTCAGCCGCTGAGTTCGAGGAGCGCTGTGTCGAGCGCGATCGCTCGCTTCGCGATCGTGGAGTCACTTTCGCTCACTCAGGCGAGGAGATTCCGTTCCCCCTCGATCCGGTCCCGCGGCTGATCGACTCTGAGGAGTGGACGACACTCGAGGGCGGCATCGTCCAACGGGTGCAGGTCCTCGAGGCATTTCTGCACGACGTCTACGGGGCGGGTGAGGTCTTCTCGGATCGAGTCGTGCCTCGACACCTCATCTACTCCTCGAAGTACTTCCAGCGCTCGGCGATCGGGATCGAGCAGCACAACCACGTGCGCATCCACGTCGCGGGCATCGACGTGGTCCGAGATGGCGCCGGCGAGTTTCGGGTGCTCGAGGACAACGTACGTATTCCCTCTGGAAGTTCTTACGTCGTCGAGAACCGGCGGACGATGGCGCGGATCTTCCCCGAGCTTTTCCAGAGCCAGCACATTCGGCCGGTCGCGAACTATGCCCAGCGGCTGCTGCGGGCCCTTCGGGCGGCTGCTCCCCCGAATGCCGGCTCCGATCCGACCGTCGTCGTCCTCACTCCAGGCGTCCACAACTCGGCCTATTTCGAGCACTCTTTCCTCGCTCGACAGATGGGAGTCGAGCTCGTCGAAGGCCGCGATCTGCTCGCTCGCAACAACGTCGTCTACATGCGAACGATCGAGGGCGAGCAGCGCGTTGACGTGGTCTACCGACGGGTCGATGACGACTACCTCGACCCGGTTCACTTCGTGCCGAAGTCATTGATCGGATGCGCCGGCATCGTCAACGCGGCGCGAGCAGGCAACGTCACCATCTCGAATGCGATCGGTAACGGCGTCGCAGACGACAAGTTGCTCTACACCTACGTGCCGGACCTGATTCGCTACTACTTGAACGAGGAGCCGTTACTAAAGAACGTCGACACCTACCGTCTCGAGGATCCTGACCAGCTGGAGTACGCGCTCAGTCGCCTCGACCAGCTCGTCGTCAAACCAGTCGACGGCTCGGGAGGGTACGGGATCGTCGTCGGCCCGGAGGCCTCGAGCGAGGAGCTGCTGGTAGCCGCGACTGCGATCCAGGACGCGCCTCGCGACTTCATCGCGCAAGAGTTCGTCGACTTGTCGACGGTCCCCACCAAGGTGGGCAATCGGTTAGTACCTCGACACGTCGATCTTCGCCCGTTCGCGGTCAACGACGGCTCTTCGATTTGGGTAGTTCCAGGCGGGCTGACCCGGGTCGCGCTTCGCGAAGGCTCGAGCGTGGTGAACTCCAGTCAGGGGGGTGGCTCGAAGGACACGTGGGTAATCGCGCAGGACCCGATCGTGTCGCAGACGACCGGTGACCTCCTCGGCTTCGAAGAACAGCTGCAGTTCCAGACCGTTGAGCCCGAACGCGGCCCGAACTTCGTCGCTACACAGCAACAGCAACAGCAACAGCAACAGCAACAGCAACAGCAACAGCAACAGCAACAGCAACAGCAACAGCAACAGCAACAGCAACAGCAAGGTCCATTCGGAGAGCAGTTGTGCTGAGTCGGATCGCCGAGTCGCTTTTCTGGACGGGCAGGTATCTCGAACGAGCAGAGGATACGGCGCGACTCCTAGATGTCCAGATCAACCAGCTTCTCGAGGGCGCGAACATCGCTGAGGCCACGGTCGCCAATACGCTGCTCTCGGTGATGGGTGCGCCCGCGACCCTTGCCGAGAATCCGAGCCTTGCCCAGGTGACCGCCGCGCTTTCAGTCGCACGTGAGGAGCCGAGTTCCATCTACTCCTCGCTTCGGGGCGCGAGAGAGGATGCCAGGAGCATCCGCGAGTCGATCTCGTCTGAGCTCTGGGAGTGCCTGAACGGCACGATGGTCGCGCTCGACGCCCGGGTGCAGAGTGCAGATGCGATGGGACCACACGAGTTCTTCCGATTCGCGCGGGTGGTCCGCGAGCGGCTCTCGATTGCAGACGGTATCGCCAATGCCACGATGAGCCGCGACGAGGGCTGGCAGTTCATGCTGCTTGGGCGCAATATCGAGCGCGCCGACATGACTGCTCGACTGCTCGCGGCGCAGCTGAACGACCCGCAGAGCGAACCCGATTGGGCGACCACGCTCCGAGCCTGCTCGGCGTACGAGGCGTACCTGCGGACCTATCGGGGCGTCTTGGTCGCGGCAAATGCCATCGAGTTCTTGACACTCGACCGTTACTTCCCGCGCAGCATCTACTTCTCGCTTGCCACTGCGGAGGAGTGCCTAGGTGTTCTGGATCAGCAACAAAGCAGGGCGGGATCGGGCGAGGCAGCCAAACGGATCATGGGTCGCGCGCGGACCCGATTGGAGTACGAGACGATCGGCGACATCATCTTGCACCTGTCATCGCACCTAAGCGACATCCAGCGCGCGTGCCTCGAGGCGAGCACCGCGATCGCGACGACCTACTTCCAGCGTGAAGCGACGCTCGCTTGGAGAAGTGACGCGCCGCTGTTCCCGACGACAGGAGAGTGACATGAGCTGGCGCATATCGACGGTGCACAGCTCGAACTACCGCTACAGCGAGCCGGTCACGACCTCGTATAACGAGCTGCGACTCACGCCGGCATCCGTCGGAGGTCAGTCGGTGCTGAGCGACAGTGTCTCGGTCTCGCCCGTGACCGCCCTTTATCGCTACACCGACTACTTCTCGACGCACGTGATCGCGTTCGACATACCGATCTCGCACGACGAGCTCGTCGTAGTAGGACGCTCGGTCGTCGATACCGCCACGCCGCGTGCACAGCCGACTGGGCTCACCTGGGGCGAGATCGAGAACGAAGACGCGAGGGACCGCTTCGTCGAGTACCTCCGACCGACCGCCTACTCGACGGGTGACGACGAGCTCTACGAGGTTGCCCGACACTTTCGAAAAGAGCCCTCACCGATCGATGCGGTAGAGGCGGTGAAGGAGTGGATCAGGTCGTCGATGACCTACGAGCTCGGTGTGACGAGGGTCTCCACCTCCGCGCTCGAAGCCTGGCAGTCCCGACACGGTGTCTGTCAGGACTTCGCCCACCTCGGACTGGTTTTGCTGCGCTCGATCGGGATCCCGTGCAGGTATGTCTCGGGATATCTGCACCCAAGCGTCGAGGGCGAGATCGGCGTGGCGCTTGCCGGTGCCGGGCATGCCTGGCTCGAGTCCTGGGTCGGGAAGTGGTATCCGATCGATCCGACCCATGGCGCGCACGTCGGCGATCGCTACGTGACGGTCGCTCGTGGCAGGGACTACGCCGACGTAGCGCCGTTTCGCGGCGTCTACCAGGGCGGAAAGCTCGAGGGCCTCGAGGTCTCCGTGGAGTTGACCCGGCTCGCCTAGAGCGAGTTTGGGCGAGGAGACGAGCTGTCAGGAGTAGTGCGGCGGTCGCTCGTAGTCGCGTTGGACAGCGGCGCGCAACAACTCCAGATTCTTCGCTCGCAGCTCCGCGACCTGGGCGAGGAGTGCTTTCACCTCAGTGACGAGCTCGTGACAGCGCTCACATGGTTCGTCTTCGCTGTCGTCGTGATCCTCACTACTCACGGCTTCCACCTTACGAGGCGAAATCCCTCACCGGGCATCCACGTAGGGGGTGATTCGCACGAAAGCGTGACGGGCCGGACCAGACCGGTGCCGTGCGAGCTGCTTTGCCGGGAGCGGTCGGGCTGGAATCATCACTCCGATTCGTCGCCGACGAGCGTGCCGCCCGCGACGAGCGCCATCTCGGCGTGCGCCATCTCGTCGCGGATCTGCTGGGCGCTCGGGCGCGCCTTGTCGCTCGTTGGGAGCAGTAGGACCGCCATCGCGGCGGATGCCGCAGCAACCCCGAGGAGGATGAACCCATGCACGTAGCCCGACGCGAACGGAGGCTTGCCTTGACGGATGCCGGCGGTCACGACGCTCGCCATTACCGCCGCGCCGATCGAACCGCCGATAGTGCGGATGTTCGCGCTCATGCCTGCCGCAACTCCGGTTTGATGGGGCGGCACCGCGGCGACGATCAGGTTTGACATCGCGGCGAAGGCGAAGCCGAACCCGCTGCCGAGAATCGCCGTTGCCACGACGATCTCCCACTTCTGGGAGTGGGCCTCGGCGAGTATCGCGAATGGGACGATGCAGATGGCCGCGGCGACGAAGAGAACGGGCTTGGACCCAAAACGCGTTGACAGCCTTCCGGAGATGAGACCTACGAAGAACATCATCACGGTCATCGGAACGAGCAGCAGGCCCGATTCGGTGATGCTCGCGCCGAACCCGTATCCAGCCGACGGCGCGGTCTGGAGGAACTCCGGCAAGAAGGCGAAGGTTGCGTACATGCCGACGCCGAACAACATCGCCACCAGGTTCACGGTCCAGACTGCCCGCGACCGCATCATGTGCATGTCGATGAGCGGATTGTCCGAGCGAACCTCAGTGAAGAACCAGCCGATCGCGATCGCGATCGCGAGCACGCAGAGCCCGATCACCTTCGGGGAAGTCCATCCCCACACCGATGACTCACTCACCGCGACCAGCAGTGCGACGAGCCAACCAGAGAGCAAGAGGGCGGCCAGCCAGCTGATCGACCCCTCTGTCTTGGACGTCGATTCCTCGATGAAGACGTACGACGCGACCGTTGCGAGGCTGACGATGATGAGCGGCAGCCAGAAGAGCCAGTGGTACCCAAGAATGGCGACGATCGGGCCGGCCAACACGATGCCGAGGCCTGCTCCAACAGCGATCAACGCCGCTATCGAGCCGATCACGCCCATGACCCGCTCGCGGGGGAACTCGTCGCGGATGATGCCGAAGGTAAGCGGCAAGGCCGCGCCGGCAACCCCTTGGATGACCCTGGCGATGATCATCACCATCACCGAGGTGGCCAGGGCGGCGAGAAGTGACCCGAGGACGAGCGCGCAAAGCGACGCGACGAAGATCCGTTTCTTGCCGTACATGTCGCCGACTCGCCCAAGGATCGGTGTGCAGATCGAGGCTGAGAGCAGATAGGCCGTGAGCACCCAGGTAACGGTGTTTTGTGACGTATGTAGGTTCTTCTGAATCGTCGGGAGCACGGGCACCACCAACGACTGCAGCATCGCGTACGACCCGACGCTCACCGCGAGCACGTAGAAGGTGATGCGTAGTGATCGTGTGCTCGGCGTCGGTGTCTCGAGTGTCAAGTCAGCTCCTGGCCATCGGTTGGGGGGATTCGAGATCAGCTGCGTGGAACTCGCAGGCGTCAACTTCGAAGAGCTGGCCACGGTCGTCGCGGAAGGTGCCGTGCGTCACCGCGTCCTCCATGCACTGTCCCGGCTTGCCGAATCCGTCAGTGACGAAGCGAAAGCACCTCCCCGGCGTGGTGGAGAACACGTTGCCGTAGTTCCGCATCATCGTGAAGCTCGTCTCGGCATGGCACTGACCTCGGGATATGTCATCGGAACCTCAATCAGGGGCGTCGAGGTCACGGCAGCAACCCCGACTGATGTCTCAAACTTACTGGCCGTGGCCAAAGGCCCGGCACCACGGAGCGTCAGAATTGGTACCTGCGGAGCCCACCGTCGACGGGGATCACTGCTCCGGTGATGTAACGGGCGAGGGGTGAGGCGAGAAAGCAGACTAGGCCGGCGACATCAGCCGGCTGTCCGTACTCGCCGACTGGAATCTCATGCTCGGACTGCCAGGCGCGGTACTCGGGTGTGTAGTTGCGCTCGATCTGTTCGCTCATGATTCGACCTGGCGGGATGGAGTTCACCGTGACGTTGAACTTGCCGACCTCCCGCGAAAGGCCCTTCGCCCACGCGTGCATCGCAGCTTTCGCGGCGAATGCGCCGTTTAGGCCATCTGGCTCGGACTTACCGGTGATGTTGATCACTCGGCCCCAGCGACGTTCGATCATCTGCGTCGAAAGTGCAGCCGTGAGCTGTCGCTGGCGGACGAAGTTGAGCGTCATGGCCTCATCCCAGTCAGCGTCACTTGATTCGAGGGAGAACTTTCTGCTTCCGCCTGCGTTGTTGACCAGGATGTCAACGGCTCCTAGCGCATTCAAAGCGGCGTCAGCGATCGTCTGTGGTGCGCCGGCGGCGGTGAAGTCCTGCTCGATCAGGACGGGTCGGGCTCCACCTGCGGCAGAGATCTCGGCAGCTACCTCCTCGAGCAGTGTTCGCCGGCGCGCCGTGAGCGCGAGGAGCACCCCTTCGTTGCCGAGGGCGAGCGCAATACCCCTGCCGATCCCGCTGCTCGCGCCCGTAACGAGCGCTGTCTTTCCCGCGATCTGGAGATCCACGGCTTTAGTGGGTCCTGCTCGCGAGCAGCGTCGCGATCTGATCGGCCCCGTAGGTGGCAGCGACAGGGTTGGCGAGCGCAGCTTGGTCGCGGGCGAATCGACGAAGGAGCCGTACCGCTTCAGGATCGGTGGCAGCGATGTGGTCCGCTGTCTTGCGCGCGGCAGCGAGTGCGCCGCCGGTCGAGCATACCGAGGTCGCAAGGCCGAGACCGAACGCCGCTTCGGCGTCGAGCTCGCGACCGGTCAAAGCGAGGTCGAGTCCGACTTTGTACGGGACGAACCTGAAGAAGTAGGAGAGCACGATGAGCGGCGGTATCCCATGGGCCAATTCGGTGAGCGCGAACGTGGCTCCCTCGCCGACGACGGTGACGTCACAGAGCGTGGCGAGACCGAAGCCGAAGCCGAAGGCAACGCCCTCGACTGCGGCGATGAGTGGAAGCGGGTAGCTCTCCAGCCGAGCGTTCATCGCCAGGATCGGCTCGAGATCCGTCGTGATCTCGTCCTTGGTCACGAGCGACATGTCTCGCGTCCGGCCGGCGCAGAAGTTGCCGTCAGCGCCGGAGATGACGACGCTCCGTACCTGATCATGCTCGAGAACCTCATCGAGGAGCACGTGCAGCTCCATGATCCCGGCGCGGTCAAGGGAGTTTCGGGCCGGTCCGGATATGAGGATCTCGGCGCTGGTGGCCGAGTCATTGAAGCTGAGCTGATGCGACATGTCGAGCTCTCCTCGTCGTTCGTGCGGGTCGCATCGCATCGAAGATGCAGCGATCGCCGTCTAGCGACGGCTCGAGCAATGCTCCAACCGCCCTGCAGCCTAATTGGCACTGCCTACCTGACTCCATGGCCGAGCTGCCTCGATGCGTTGCGGGAGATGGCAAGGCGACGCATCAGCGCCCAGCCGGCACTAGGTTCGGCTTCGATTACGAGAGGAAGCGATGACACTCCAACAAGACGTAGATGTTGCATCCCTCCATGCCACGATCGCGACACTAGGTCGTTCGCTTGGAACCGAGACGCGGGACGCGACCAGGGCGCTGTACGCGCCGTTGCATCCGATCGACCCGCCACAGCGAATCGTGCGCGACCTTGCCTACGGGCCGCACCCCCGGAATGTTCTGGACCTCCATCTCCCATCGGCAGCGGTGAAGTCGCCCCTGCCTGTTCTCGTGTTCGTTCACGGCGGCGGCTACGTAGCCGGGAACAAAGGTGGGCCCGGCCAGGCGCTGCACGACAACATCGGTCGATTCGCCGTTGGACACGGTCTCATCGGCGTGACCATCAACTACCGATTCGCGCCGGAGTTCAAGTTCCCTTCTGGCGGAGAGGACGTGGCGGCCGCCATTGCCTTTCTCGCGGCGAATGTCGGCTCCTACGGCGGTGACCCGGAGCGAATCGTGGCGATGGGCCACTCAGCGGGAGCGGCGCACGTCGCGACCTGCGTGGCCACGCCCGAGATAGCGGGGCGTGCAACCGGGCTTTGCGGCGCGGTTTTGTCCTCGGGAATCTATGACCCCGGCGCGTTATGGGGACCGGTGAGCACCGAGTACTACGGGGATGACGCAGCGGCCTGGCCGGCGATGGCCTCTCGTCCGGGGCTCGTCGCGACCGATCTTCCCTTCATGTTGCTCGTCGCCGAGTTCGATCCGCCTGACTTTCATCGCCAGGCGGTTCTGGTCGCGTCCGACTTCGTCGAGCAGCATCAGCAGCTGCCGCTCCTCGTGCGGGGCGAGGGTCACAATCACTTCTCATCGCCGGCGCACTACGGCTCGGTTGACGCCGCCTTCTCCAGCGAGGTCGCGCGTTTCATCACCTTGGTTACCTCGTAGCGGACGAGCGCGCCGTGAATCCACGCCCGCGGTCGCTACACGCCGAAGGGGGAGTTAGACCTTTCCGAGCTGCGGGATGACCTTTGCCGGGTTGTCGTGGAAGATCTTGATCTTGTCTTCCTCAGTCAGCCAGTCGAACGCCGCGATCACCGGAACGAGATCGTCGCCTGGCACGCCGTTTTCGGGGCGAGGGTGCCTGCTCGATCCAGGCGCTTCGACACCGAAGCAACACTGGTCGACGCCCTTTTGCCGAATCGCCGCGGTCAGGTAGTTGATTTCGGGGGCATTGGTGTCGAAGAAGAGGTTCGCGGTGGTGTCACGCGACGGCAGATGTGGGTCGCCCTTCACGAAGCGATCGAGCGCTCCACCGCAGTGGCAGATGATGAACTTGATCTTCGGGAAGCGGTCGAAGACATCCCCGTGTCCGAGGAGTTGCGTCGCGAAGAACTGCTCGACGTAAAAGGCCATCTGGTAGTTCTGCGGGATGATGCGAAGCCGCGGGTCGAGCACGTTCGTGGCGTGCACGATGATCGGGATGCTCTTGGCCTCGCACTCTTCATAGAGTGGGTACCAGTACGACTCGTGCATTCCGGGGGTCTCACGCTTGCCGCCTGGGTCCGGGGTCACGTAGGTGGCGACGAAGCCGTACTCTTCGATGCATCGTCGAAGCTCTGGTAACACATTGGAGGTGTTGGGATACTCAGATACGAGCGGCAATTGGCACGCGCCGAGGAAGCGGTCGGGGTGGTACATGCACTGCTGGTAGATCATCTCGTTGACCTCGCGGCACCAGCTCTCGAGGAGGTGGTCCTGCATCCAGGCCATGTGATTGAGTGGCCTCGGGCCGATGACCTGGACGTCGATATTGCGGTCGTCGATGTACTTGACGTGCTCTGCGGCTGAGAAGCGGAAGTCGTCGTCGGTGATACGGAAGTTCGGCGGAAGGCCCTTGCCCGCTTTTAGTAGCGAGGTCGTGCGTGGTGTGTTGGAGCCGAGCAGCTGCACCAATGTGGCGTTCGCTCCTTGGGGCACGCTTACGTGCGCGTGAACGTCGAGAACTTTGATTCCGTTGTACATAGGTCCCCCCGGATCCGGTGATGAATGTCACCCATCCTGATGAACGTTGCCGGAGACGTCAAGGCCATCTTTTCGGCCTCGTCCGGCCTGGTCAGATCAGGCGTTGTCACCGTCCGTCTGGCTGCTCAGTCGGCGCGAGCCTGTTGAATCATGTCAAATTGCCCGCGGCCGGTGATTCGTTGAATCATCTCAAAATGCCCGGGAACGAATGGGCTTTTGCTCCCCGCGAACCTCTGGGCGATCAGAGGCGACAAAGGCGCGGTTGACTCGACGGATCGGT
>DATCDR010000198.1:0-6842 GCA_036510575.1 Acidimicrobiales bacterium
CCTCGTTTCTGCCGAAGAACAGGCTCGCCCCGCGGTGCGTACAGAGGTTGGCGATCAGTCCGACCTTGCCGGATGTGTCGCGAAATCCGATCAACTGCTCGCCAAGCAGCATCACGCGCACTGGGTCACAGTCCGGATTCGATAGCTCTGAGGAGAGCATCGCTGGAACCCAGTACTCGCGCATCAATGCGCCCATCGGCGTGCCTGGGCCAACTTGTGAGATGAGCTCGTTGTCTTCTTTGGTGAGCATCGTTTCCCCCTTGCTCAATCATCGAGGTCAGCATACGAGGCACCCGGATTGCTTCGCGGCGGCGGGACTTGGACGCCGCGCCCGCGCCTGGGCTACGTCGCGGCTGGTGCTGGTAGTGACGAGTCGGTTTCCAGGACTGAACTCAGCACTATGCGAGAAGGTTCGTTCGACGCACTAAGTTGGCCGCTCGAAGCCGAGCAGTTCACTGATCGAGTTGACGCGAAAGAGTTGGGGGCACTCATGTACGACAACCTTCCAGTTATCGACTGTCACGGGCACATGTCGACACCGCCGGAGTTCCGGGCATACGCGATGAATCTCCAGTCGAACAGGTCGCCCAGAAATGCTCCGCTTCGAATCGATGAGAATCGGCTGAAGCTGTCGACGAATCGCCATATCCAGATGCTCGACGAACGCAATATCGACGTACAGATGATCTCCCCACGCCCGGTAGCGATGATGCACTACGAGCGGCCCTTCATCGTGCATAACTGGACGACGACGACGAACAACGTCATCAAGGAGCTCTGCGATGCCCTTCCCGACCGTTTCGTCGGAATCGCGCAACTCCCGCAGAACTCCGAGCAGGACACATCGCATTGCATCAAAGAGTTCGAGCGGAGCATCAACGAGCTCGGCTTCGTCGGCGCGCTGGTAAACCCAGATCCTGGTGCTGACCGTCAATATCCGGGCATGAACGAGGAGTACTGGTTCCCGCTCTACGAGGCATCAGAGTCGCTCGACGCGCCGCTCATCGTGCACCCTTCGGTGAGCAAGGATCCCCGACTCGACATAATCCTCTCAAGCTATCAGTACAACAATCTCACCGAGGAGGTTCTCGCGATTCTCTTGCTGCGTCACAGCGACGTCTTCGAGCGCTTTCCTCGCCTACGCGTCATCGTCTGCCACTGCGGCGGCGCGCTCGACCGCTTCATCCCGAACGCGCCGTCGTCCGGTCAAGCCGGCGGCGGTCAGGCCATCAGCGCTCAGGCCGCTCCCGCGGAGCAGTCACACGACGATGTTCGAGATCTCAGCAACAACTTGTTCATCGACTCGTGCGCGTACGATCCAAACTTCCTCAGCGCCGCAATCAAGCAGTGGGGTGTCAACCAGGTGATCTTCGGTACCGAGGCTCCCGGCTCTGGAACGTCTGACTTGAACGTCGAGACGGATCGGCCGTCTGATGACCTCATCCCGGTCTTTGAGCACTTCGACTTCTTGACGAACGAGGATCGCAGAAAGATCCTTCACGACAACGCCATCCGGGTCTTCCCACGGCTCACGTCGACTGCGGCGCTCGCCGGGAGGTAGACAGCACCTCACGCAAGCCTCAGCATCTCACGCAGGCAGGCGAGGCGGACCAGCTCGGAACGGGGTACTCGATCGCTGAGCCGCGTTCAGTGTCCGATTCCAACCGTGACGAGCAGCGCCACTACGATGACACCTCGGCACCGCGGCGACTTGTTTCCGCTCGGTGGCACGCACTCGTAGCTCAATTGGATAGAGCATCTGACTACGGATCAGAAGGTTGGGGATTCGAATTCCTCCGAGTGCACTAAGAGACCGCAGGTAAAGGTACCTTTTTTACTAACGGGCTGGCCAGCAACATACCTCTGTGAGAACATGCTGAGAACCAAGGCGTTCCCAGGGAGGTCGAATGCCCGTCAAGCCTGAGGGTGTTTACAGCGATAAGCGGGGCCAGTGGTACTTCAAGGTCAGCCTCGGCAAGGACCCACTTACTGGACGGCGCGAACAGCTGACTCGACGCGGATTTCGCACGGCAACCGAAGCGGGCAAAGCCCGACACGAGGTCTTTGGCAAACTCGACGCAGGATCGCTGCGGCCCTCAAGTGGTTTGCTCACCGTCGACGATCTACTCGATCTCTATCTCGACGGCATCGATGCTGACGAGAAGCTCTCCGCGAAGACCCGCTACGACTACCGTGACAAGGCGGCCGCCTACGTCCGGCCACTGCTCGGAAAGAAGAAGGTTCGCGATGTAACCCCGGAGGTGGTGATCGCCTGGCAACGAGGCCTCCTCAACGCCGTCGGCGGCAAGCTCGGAAAACCACTCGCTCCGAACACCGTCCGCTTGGCTAGGGCGCCGCTCGCCGGTGCGCTCAAAATGGCGGTCTCGATGGGGATCGTCAGCTCCAACCCACTCCTCGCCGCGCCAAGGCCAACACCGAAGCACTCGATCCCTAAGCACTGGTCGCCGGAGCAAGCCCGAGAGTTCCTCGCACTTATGGAAGGCGATCGCACCTACGCGATCTGGGCGTTCCTCATGGGGTCGGGGCTCCGGATCGGGGAGCTCGTCGCACTTCGCTGGAGGAATGTTGACCTCGATGCCGGATTCGTCCGGGTCGTCGAGTTCTCGACGGTGCTTCGTCACGAGGTCGTCTCGTCACCGGGGAAGAGCAAGGATGCCGTTCGAAGTGTCGACCTCGACCCTGGCTTAATTCGCGTGCTGAAGTCGCAGCGGACCGAGCAGGCCAAGGAGCGCCTCGCGGCGCTCTCCTACGACGAGTCGGACCACGTCTTCACCAAGCCCTCCGGTGGTCCCTATCACCCGCAGTACCTCTCGAGATTGCTCAGCCGGACGACCGAGGAACTCGGCTTGCCGAGGCTCTCCGCTCACGGGCTTCGCCACACGTGCGCGACGCTCATGCTCGCGAACGGCGTGCCCCCGAAGGTCGCCGCAGAGCGACTGGGTCACTCGGACACGACGCTCTTTCTCAACCTCTACAGCCACGTCACGCCAACGATGCAGCGGGACGCGGCCGAGAAGATCGGTGCAGCGCTCTTCGGCAGCAGCTGAGGCGGCTCAGCGAGATGGCCGCTCAGCGCCCTCCAGCTAAGCCTCCACCTTGAGAGGTGTGTCTTGCGTGGCAGACCATCCTCGTTCTATCGGAAAGCGCAGATCTGTAAGCAGTAAGTATGGGTCGCCAAAGCCATCGTGCCTTGCCTGACCCGTGTTCTTTGAACTGCACCCGGCGAGGCTCATTATCAGCAGTGCGGCGCAGACCACGCCGATCGGCAAGCTGAGTTTGGGGCTGCTACGACCTCGCCTCAGCTCGGCCAACGAATGTCGCCGCTCCCCGGAATCGGGTAGCCGTCCGGGTCGATTGAAGCGGCCACCGTCGTCCCTATTTTCGGCGTTATGCTGATGAGGTTGTCACTGAACGCGACCGATCGACCGGGCTGCACCGCCGCACCGGTCGGCTCGGAGTCCCCGCCGACGATTTGACCGCTGGCACTCGTGTACACGAGGAACACTGTCGCATCAGAGGGCAGTGCCACTCTGTACGGGTTGTGGAGATTGCCGACGACCTTGGTAAAGATGCCGTCCTTGGCGAAGACCACATCGCTCGTCGGCGGGATGAGCACCGAGCCGGTGATGCTGCCGCCGACCTTCACTGCCACGTTGAACTTCGACACTTGCAGCGAGACGTTCGAGACCGTATTGCCGCCCACGTCGAAGCGAGCGCCAGCAGGAATGCCGCTGAGCGTCTGCGTGTCCGTAGCGAGGGAACGACCATGCGAGTCGAGGAACGTCTCGGTCACCTTTACCGCGACTGCTGTGTACGTGTGGCTCCTGTTCTCGAGGACGATGCCGTAGCTGATCGAGTTGCCGGCGCTCCCGCGGGTCTGGCTGAAACCGCTGAAGACCACCGCGACGTTCGCCGCGGTGTCAGCGGGCGTGGTGCTCGTCCCGGTCGCAGCCACCGGGGTTGTAGGTGGAGTCGTGGGGTGATGGCGATCCTGTACGATCCCGAGCACCAACAGCGCTAAGCCGAGTACGCCGATCAACGTTCCGGCGAGGGCGAAGCCGTCTCCCCGTTGCCATCCCTCCGCTTGGCGAATCTGGCGGTGCGCGACGAATCCGAAGATCACCCCAAGGATCGAGCCGAGCCACCCAATCCAAAGGATCGCGAGAATAAGCGACGCGATAGCAAGTCGGTTCATCCGTCGTTTGGGCGTGCCGTCCGCCGGCCACGCCGGCCGCGTGCCGCGAGGAAGCGGCGTCCCCCTGCCTGGTACCGCGTCGCGAGGGTTCGGTGGCCCCGGCGAGTAGTTCACCGGTCCGCGCATGGCCGCTCCGGAGTTGCCGTCCCGGTTGCAGAGACGCTGTCAGGGGCTGCGTACGGCGTCGTCGACGGAATTTTCCAACTCCGCTTCTTCAGAATTTCGCTGCCTCACGCCCAACTGGCGGGTCCCAGGTGTCGCTGCCGGCATCGTAGGAGCCTTCAGCCATGCCGAGACCCAGGACTCGTGAGCAGTGTCGAGGGGCCAACCATCCCGATGTTCGCAGCGCCGAGAAAGTCCCACAGCTTCATGGGTGGTGACATCGGGTCTGACCTAAGGCTCACAGTGGAAATAACGGCCACGCGCGCAGAAAGTTGAAACCTTCATGATCCTCACTCAGGTCATATAGGTCATCAGATCTGTGTCGGATCGTCGCCGTAAGCGCTAGCTCGACCGGCCTGTCCTTTCCTTCTCCCTCGCGAACCGTATGCAATCCTTGGATCTCGAGATCGCCGACTTAGAAGCGCGGATCTTCGTGCTCGAACAGACCGCGCCCGAGCTTCTCGGGCGCTTCGGCGTCGGACCCGCCACCGCGGCGTCGCCCTTGGTCGCGGCCGGCGACAACCCCGAGCGCCTGCACTCCGAAGCTGCGTTCGCGCACCTTTGTGGCGTCTCGCCGATCCCCGCCTCGTCTGGCAAGACGAATGGGCACGTCCGTCTCGACTCAGGGGGCCCGGCGAAATCGGAACTGTGGCGAATCGTGATCGCTGGTGCTTGCTGACATCTGAGCATCCGTGAACAACCACGGTCGACCCCGGCGAGCGACTGCTATGACACGGGGCCGCTCCGCTAATTCCTGACCCCGGCGGTCGTGACTTCGGTGCGTATCGCCTTCGAGCGTTGGAGCGCGCCGTCGAGCGCCAGCGAGTTCTGGCGCCGGTCGGCACTAGGAATCAATCGGCAACGTCCTCATGGCCACCACGGCAGCCTTTACGTACCCCATTTCGGAGAGCAGCCTCGCCGCCTTGGCGGCGAAAACGACTCCTGCGTCGGTCAGCTGGACCTGCCGCCGGGTTCGAATGGCCAGCCGTACTCCTAACGAGCGTTCTAGTAGCCCTATTTGCCGGGAGAAGCCCGATTGGCTCATGTGCAGGCGGCGAGCGGCCCGACCGAAGTGGAGCTCCTCCACCAACATGAGAAACGATTCGAGACGATCAAGGTCCATTGCTTGCCCGTTTCCGGCAAAATCGCCGCTGGGTTAATTAGTCATTTCCGTTAGGTCAAGGAGCAGGCAAGCCGTTCAGTCTGTTGGCGAGAGTGGTCCCGTCGGCAAACTCTTGGTGCACGTCTGGAGACGAAGTCTTAACACGCAGTAAGTCGGCCAATGATACCCGGATGCAAGAAGTATCGGTCATATGATTTCGCCCATCCGGGCATTGGATCGGCCCTGCGGTAATTCTCGGGATGCGCGATTGCGGTCGCGGCTGACTGCGCTGTAGAGCGAGCTCCGAAGGACTCGATAGGACCGCGGGTATCCGTGTGCCTGAATCATTGATCGGTCGCTGGGTGGCCGTCGGCGACCGCCGAGCATCGATGCAAAATTCGCATTGAAGTTGCCAATTGTCTCCGTCGTTAGGGCCAGCGAGCGTCTCTGAACGGAGCACTTTCCGAGCGGACGCGACCAAGGCAGTGAACTACGACGGGCCACTCGGCCCGCGATCGAAAAGGCGGCAGGCGAATGGCGGGCATCGCTCAGTTCCGTAGGTTCTTCGTTAGTGGTAGATGGCGTCACGAGGCGGCGACCGAGACTCGCCCTCGTGTCTTCGAAGCTCGCTATGTTGCGACGACAGCCCGGAGCGTCTCGCCCGCGCACGTTCTTGCACAACTCCTTACCCTGGGCGAGGCGCCTTCGCCCATCTTTCGAATGACGCCGGATGCTGATCTAGCAGTGGGCTTCCCCTACGGTTGGCCACCAGTCGCGGTGGCCGGTCGGCGAACCGAGGGTGCCTGGCGAAAAAGAGTCGCCAGCCGCCTTAACCGCGGTGCTGGCGTGGTTTCGCAAGGCTCTCCTCGCCTCGCGGTAGCTATCGTCGTTCTCTTGTCGGTGGCCCTCGCGGCAGGCATGGTGTCGGTCCAGTCGGGCATCGTCTCTCGTGCTCATACTGTCGCTGCAGATGTGAGTCGCTCCTCGATCTCGCGAGGCTTGACCGCATCGGCGGACGCGACCAATTCAGCTAGGGCCGCGTTGGTACGAGCAGTTCGTCGAACGCTTGGCGAGGCGACTAATAGTGCGCCCGTCGCTGTCGGGGCGTCGTTTCGCGACGTCTACGCCCATGGTGGAGCAGACCTGCGTGCTCCTGGCTTCACCATCGGCATCGGCCGTGCCGCGATTGGGCGAGGTCAGTCGATTCAGCCGATCGCGTCAAAGCTTGTGACCGATGGGCGCGGCGCGACCTATCGCGCCGATGGGCTCGTCGAGTCGTATCTTGCCTCGCCGAGCGGTGTGGAGCAGTCCTTCAAGTTGGCGACTCGTCCGGGAGGACGGGGCCCACTGGTCATCGACGTC
>DATCDR010000199.1:0-2228 GCA_036510575.1 Acidimicrobiales bacterium
GACCGGGCGCGCCGGTGTAGGTCGCGATCCAGAGGGACTCGTGGCTTCGGACGATGGACTACGGACGACAACGATTCCAAACGATCCCGCAGTAGCCGCCGCCGTAGGGAAGTCGGTCACCACCGCGGCGATGCTGGTCGTCCTCTCCTTGACCTCGCCGGGGATCGAGCAACCGATCGAAGGCCGTCGAATCTCGCCTCGACCTGAGCGCGATATCGAGTCTGACGATCTCGATCAGCAGTTCCGCGAGCTCTACGATCGGTTCGCTCCGCGGGTTCACCGTTATTTTCTCTCGAGAACGCACGACCGCGAGGCAGCAGACGAGCTCACGAGCGCGACATTCCAGATTCTCTGGGAGCATCCGGACTGGAGCAGGACGACCGACGAGGTGCGACGAAGCCTGTTTAACGTCGCGTACCGCTTGCTCAGCAATCATCGACGAGCGCTCGAACGCCACCGACAGTTGTTGGGCCGGCTGTCAGGTCTCGCCGATGCCCGAGATGAGGTCACCGACCACGATGCGACCGAGGACGAGGAGCTTCTCGCGGTACCTGGCTTGCGGCCCAGCGAGCAAGCAGCACTTCGACTCATCTACTGGGACCAGATGAGCTATGTCGAGGCTGCGAAGGAGCTGCAGTGCACCGTCAACGCACTGGCGATAATTTTGCATCGTGCACACCGAAAGCTGGCGCGACTCTTGGGACCGTCTGCGATTTCGAGTCGCGGACTTTAGCCGGATCCTTCTCAGGCGCCGTCGTGTGCTTCCGCTTGATCCTGTCGAGGACAAGTTCCTTCGAAACGTGATGGAGGCAGCGAGGCGAGCCGACATCCGAAGAGCCGCCGACACCTATGTCGGGCCTGCAACATCTCGACCTCTGCCACCTTGGGTTGAGCAGTCCGAGTAGCTCTCCAGAGGGTTTCGCTCGCGAGATCCGTGCTGAGGTGAGCCTGCGCGCGTTGAAGTCCCACCTAGCTTGAAGCCACCGCCGGCCTGAACAATTCAGATCGCCAGCGTCACAGCGATCGCGGGTTGCCGGCTTTCCCAACCGCCCGAGGCGTCGCGTTTGAGCGGGCCCTTGTGGCGCAGTCGAGGACCTCAGTGCAGCTCGTAGCATCTCGTGAACAGAGGATTTTGGGTGCTGTCGGAAGCGCGCTGGGTCATGGCGCCACCCGACACGGATGTCACCCGGCTCCGTGATCGTGCCCGATCGAGGATTTTTTTGGGAAGTTTCACAAAAAGTGAAATATTTCGGCCTCTGCCGGAGGGTTAACTAAGTGAGGGGTTTGTTTTCAGCCCCTCGCCCGCAGTAGCAGCAGTCGAAAAAGTAGCAGCAGTCGAAAAAGGCATACCTCTCGCGAGAGGGGGACGCAAAGCCACGGGACTTTCTGAGTTAGCCGGGTCGCCGAAACCGTTGTGTGCAGCTCGCCGGATTTCGTCGTCACCTCCTCCCTCAGGGATTGGAGGAGAAGTGCGACAGAACCGGGGATCTCGCTTCAGCATCGTTGCGAGGGCGGGTGAGCACCTCGCGGATGCTCGCGTCGGGTTCGGGACGCATCGGCGCTCCGAGTGGCCGGGACAACCGGCAATCGCGACCGCATCCAGCGGACATCTGCTTGGGGCGTTCCTTGATTGGCCATCCGTGCTCGAGCCGGATCGACGAATACGGGTTGCTAGGCGCAAAGGAGTCGTCGGGCGCTCCCACAGGCCTGTCGACGTCACCTCCATCTGCTCACGCGGTACCTCGGCAGTCGTGGTCGTGCTCTTGTCAATCGCGCTGATGGCTGGGGTACTTTCCGTCCAGTCGGGGACTGGCATCACTGCCCGTACCTCCCCGAATGCTACCCACACGTCGATTACGAAGGGAGCCACCTCGTCGGCGGACGCGGCCAAATCACTGAAGGCCACATTGGAGCGAGCAGTTCGTCGGACGCTTGGCCGGGCAACCGGCGGCGCTCTTCTCGCCGGCGGCGCATCGTTTCGCGACGTCTACGCCCATGGTGGAGCAGACCTGCGTGCTCCTGGCTTCACGATCGGGATCGGCCGTGCCGCGATTGGGCGAGGTCGGTCAATTCGGCCGATCGCGTCGAAGCTTGTGACCGATGGGCGCGGCGCGACCTATCGCGCCGATGGGCTCGTCGAGTCGTATCTTGCCTCGCCGAGCGGTGTGGAGCAGTCCTTCAAGTTGGCGACTCGTCCGGGAGGACGGGGCCCACTGGTCATCGACGTC
>DATCDR010000200.1:0-4816 GCA_036510575.1 Acidimicrobiales bacterium
CTCCTACTCGAACGAGAAAAACCGGACTTCGACGTTGCCCTCGAGTGGCACGAGCGACGCGTACACCTACAACCCGGCCAACGAGCTCACCGGAGTCGTCCCGTCGTCTGGATCGTTTAGCTCCTACGTCGACGACGGCAATGGTCTGCTGCAGGGCGAGACGACGGCATCGACGACGACGAACTACACCTGGAGCGTCCAGCCGAGCCTGCCCTTGATGCTCTCCGACGGGACGGACTACTACATCTATGGGCCAGACGACAACCCGATCGAGCAGGTTGCGGTGTCGGGCGGGACCACGAGCTATCTCTTGGCCGACGAGCTCGGCTCGATCCGGGCGATCACGAACTCCTCTGGCACGACGACGGGTACCTTCAGCTATGACGCCTGGGGCAATGAGACCGGCTCGACCGGCTCGGCGACCACGCCATTCGGGTTCGCCGGTGAGTACCTCGACAGTGCATCGGGTCTCTACTACATGCGGGCGCGGTGGTATGACCCGGTGACGGGGTCATTTACGAGCGACGATCCCGCGGTCTCCACGACGTTGCAGCCGTTCGGCTACGCGGCCAACAATCCGGTGAATTCCACGGATCCGAGCGGGAAATGCGTCGCGCCAGCGGGATATGGTTGCGGCTATGTTGTCGTCGACCCAAGTGGTGGGGTCGCTCCCACATCGGTTTATGAGGATGCGTTCAACCTAGTTGGAGAACCATTGGTTAATCTACTTCAATCTTACGACCATCTGGGGTATTACGAGACGCTAATTGTTGACGCTGAATCCGCTGGCTGTCCCCAGGCCGCAGATGGTCAATGCTACGGACCACTCTGGAGTGGTCCGTTTGGGCTAGGACAACTAGACTTAGACAATCGGAATACATGGCTTTCTGGTCAACAGTGGACGTTGAATCCATGGCTACAGATATGGGCAATGCGGCAGTATATTGCCGTCGTCTATGGAAACGCGCAGGAGGCGTGGACGAAGCGTGAGTCCAGATGCGGTAGCACCCTGGGCTGCTGGTATTGAGCATTGAGATCAAAGCTTCAGGAGAGATAAGGGGGGACACGTGCGAATCTCTAATTCCTGGTCGAAAATCATGGTCCTGGCTGCCGTAATCAGTACTACCATTGCCCTTACCACATACGCAGCGGTTAGCGCCGTGTTAACAACGAGCGGCGTGTCTCCCGAGTCACACCAGGCAATTAATCTAGCTTTAACGAAATTTCTGAGACAGTTCTATGGCTCTATTCATTCAGCGTCAATTACCCGTAATGGCAAGATCATCTCCGTTGCCATCATTTCACCTGAAGGTAGGAAGCGTACCCCCGCGACCGCTTTTGTGCTGAATTACCAAGAAAACTCATGGCATAAGTATTCCACGGTTGGATTAATTGACTATATCGGGCCCGGAGAGGACCACGATGGAACGGTAAAGTATCTGGAACTCTCTTCAGGAGTTACTTCCGCAGCTTTTACGATTAACTTTGCCTCCGCGCAAGCTGGCCTCGTAGTAGCCAATATGAGCGATACTGAGTGGAAAATAATCCCGTTTGGTTCCCGGGGCCAGATGTTGATCGAAAATCCTGTGTTTACCTCGTCTCAGAAAGTCGTGTCGACCGGTAACACCTGTACGCCGAGTTGCGTCGGCGGAAAGGAGTTTAGGATTACCTATCGGTATGAAGCTCCGATCGAAAGATTTGAACAGACCTCGCGTTCGCAGAGTTAGTTCCGAAATTGCTCGCAATTAGGCGCGATCCCGGATCAGTTACAAGAACATCATGCCCTTATCGGCGCGAATTGACGCAGGAGATGTTGCGGGTAAAGCCAGACGACAGGAGCGACACCGACGAAATACCACACCTGGCACGTCCCGAACTTCCCCCCTCTCTGACGGCAGGAACTACTACATCCACGGGCCGGCACAACGTTCCCGATCGAGCAGATCGCCGTCTCGGGAAGAGCGCCGAGCTAGCCGTTGGCTGACGAGCTCGACTCGATCCGAGCGATCACGAACTCTTTCGAGCACCGTCACGAGCACGTTCACCTACGACACCGGGGGCAACGGGACCCGGGTTGACCTGCTCCGCGACGTCGCCATTCGGTTTCGCCGCTCAGTACCTCGACAGCGCGTCGAGACTCCTACTACATGTGGGTCCTCAAGCGAGCGACACACAATATTGTTCTAGATTGTTCTGGCGTCGGTGCGCTGAGCAGACAGCCCCCAGACGCGGACTGAGTGGAGTTGGCCATAGCCGCCTAGTGAAGTTCTTACCGAGCCACCATTTCCTCCCCCTACCGCCCGAAGCCGATCACCGGTCCACGCTCAATGTGCGGAGGTACGTGATGCTCGATCCCGCGTATTTGATCGCGGACCAAGAACTCGTGGCGCGCCGCTGCCTGCTGCTCGAGCGGCTCGTCGCGTGAACGGTCCGCCTCGGCGATCTCCTCAGGAGTCATCTCCGCCGCCAGCTCCTCGCGATGGCGCCACTCCGCGGCAAGCTCGTCTCGAGCGGCCTCGGTGCGGTGGTGGGCGTCCACTCGTTCTGTCACAGCGGCGACGGCTCGGCGTTCCTTGACATCGTACGCCCGCTCGCGTCCCTGCATCTGCTGCTCGATCCGCCTCGCCTGCTGTTCGAGCTGATCTGCGGCGGCCACATGCGCGCGCACCTCGGGCTCGACTGAGGCGCGCGCCGCTTTATCGGCGGCGGCGAGGATCATCTGATCGCTCGAATCGGCATCTGGCAGCCGACGGCCGGGCCAACGAGTTGCGATCTCGTCGAGGCGACTCCTCGCCTCGGTGACCGCGCCGGCACGAAGTCGGAGACGGCCCGGACCTGCTTCGATCACCGCGGCTGCCTCGCGGGCGGCGAGATAGTCGGCGCGCGCCTGATCGATCAACCGCTCGCCCTGGTTCCGCGATCTCGCCGCGGCAGCGAGGTGCCAGGCGGCCTCGTCGCGGGCGTGCGCGATCGCCCGGGCATCGCTCGCCGCTTCGCCGGCGCGCGTCGCGTCATCGACGTGCTCGGAGTCCCGATCGAGCTCGCGAAGCGTAGCAGTCAGCTCGTTTTCGATCCGCGCGGCGCGACGCTCGAGCTCGACAGCGCTTCGCCAGCCGAGCGGATTCGCGCGCGCCTCCTCTTCGGCGAGCTTCTTCTCCAAGCGACGACGTGGCGTGCGGTCGATCATCGCTTGCTCTGCCGCATTACGGCGTGGCTCTTCTGGGCCATCCCCGCTAAACGGAAGGCGTGGTGAGGGATCTTCCGATGTTCGTTCGGGAAGAGTTCGCCGCGCGTGCTGATCTGCGCGATGTTTGGGTGGGTTGTGCGGTTCGTCTTGTTCCTCCTCGAGGCGGCGCAGCGCGCCTTCGGCTGCGGCAATGCGCGCTTCGAGCTGGACGAGGTAACGCTCCTCGTCGAGGTGGGACTCCACCCACGTCACGCGTTGGTGCTGCGCTTCGCGGAGGCGCTCGACCGCGCCGCGTGCGGACTCAGCTTCGGAGAGCCCATGACGAGCGCGCTCGGCGTCCCGGAGGGCACGCTGCTCTTCGCTTCGCGCACTTCTCAGCTCCGTTTCGGTTCGACGCGCGGTCTCGGCAGCCTCGCGCCGGGCGCCCTCGCCGAGTCGGCCTGGGAGCAGCGCCCGCGTGGGCCGTGACGTCATCTCTTCGATCCGCTCTTCCGACCCTTTGCCTCGCCGAGGTGCTGATGGGCGGCTTCCAGCTCGGCGCGGGCCTTGCCGACATCGGCCTTTGTCACAAGACGCTCGATCTCCTTGGCATTGTCGCGACCAGCCTGCTCGTTGATGCGCTTGTTGGCCTCGGTGTGCAGGTGGCGAAGGAGACCCAGGTCGTCCATCTTCTCGAGGTTCTGGCGCAGCACGTCATGCGCGCTTCGCTCTGCGCCGTCGCGTCGCAGCACCTCGGTGAGCACCTCGACAGGCGTCGGTTTCGTGAAGTTCGCAAAGGCGTGCTCGGAGAGCTCGCCCTGGGACTGGATGACGAAAGCACGGTTCTCGTCGCGTCCGCGGCTCATCGCTACGTAGAGCTGCTGGGAGGTCATCCGCTCGTCGACGAGCGCGATCCCGACGTCGACGGTCTGCCCCTGCGCCTTGTGCACGGTCAGCGCATAGGCGAGGGCGACGTGCTCGCGGACGTAGGCCGCGGGGAGGGTGACCTGTCCGCGACCGGACATCGTCTCGACGGCGAGCGAACCGTCCTGCTGCCGACCGATAACACGCCATCGCTCACCGTTGCGCACGAACTCCCCTGGTCCTTGGACGAGGCGACGATCGTTCTTCAACGTCACGATCTCGTCCCCGATGCCCGCTATGCCGTTCGCCAGGCGAACACCTTGCTCTTCGACCTCGCCCGATGACACGCGCTCCGCCCGGGCGCGTCGTGCAAAGGCCTCCGCTGTCGCGTTGTCACCGGCCATCACGAGGACCGAACAGCCGCCGGCGCGCGCATCTCGCCAGGTCGCGAACGCCTCCTCCATCGCCGTCTGCCGGCTGCCTCCGCCGATACGGTCGTGCTCCGCGTAAAGGGCGAGCACCGAGACGTCGCGTGCGCGAAGCCGTAGCGATGCCGCCGCCTCCCAGGCGCGATCGAACCTGCGCACGGTCTCCAGCTCGGCGGCGCCGTGGTCGCCGACGAGCGTGCGAAAGAGCCCACCCGGTCCGACCGCATCTGTTCTAGCCACAGGTTCGTTTCAGCGGAAAAGCCCTGTGAGCTGGCACGATGGACCCTTCTCGACGGTCCTTGATTTGGCTCGTTGTCTGAGCCATTGTCAGGTGGTGCCTGAATCTTTCTGGCAACGG
>DATCDR010000201.1:0-59278 GCA_036510575.1 Acidimicrobiales bacterium
CTCGCCTCTCGGCTGGGATAAATGGGTTCCCGCGGTGTGGCTGCTCGCTAACTCTAAGAACTCCGTGTCCTCGCATGAGCTAGGCCGTGCACTTGGCGTCACGCAAAAGACCGCGTGGTTCATGCTTCACCGCATTCGTGACGCCATGGAGACCGGAACGTTTATCCGGCTTTCTGGCACCGTCGAGGTCGACGAAACCTACGTTGGTGGCCTCGGCAAGTTCATGCACAAAAACAAGCGAGCGAAGCTGCACGGTACTGGTGGCGTCGACAAGGCCATTGTCCAAGGTGCTCGTCACCGCGACGCTGGCCGCGTGCAAGCAACGGTCGTTGAGGCCACCGACACCGCGACGCTGCAAGGCACGGTGCGGTCGTGGGTAGAGCCAGGTTCGGCGGTGTTCACCGACGCGGCTAGCGCCTACCGCGGGCTTGATGACTACTACGCCCACAAGATCGTTGATCACGGTCGTCGCGAATATGTCTCGGGCATCGTCCACACGAACGGCATTGAGAACTTCTGGTCGTTGCTCAAGCGTGCGATCAAGGGTACGCAAGTGCACGTTGACCGCGCCCACCTTGGCCGGTACGTGACCGAGCGCACGTTCGCCTACAACTACCGGAACGAAAGCGACCTGACCCGGTTGCGTGTGGCGATGACAGGAGCGGACGGGCGGCGCCTGACGTGGGCAACGCTGACAGATCACGACTGACCATGCTGCCGATGAACTTCGTCGGCCTCTTCCTTGGGCGCTTGCAGCAACTTGTCCATTAGCTCCGCAGTCTGGTCAAGACCTTCGGGTTCGTCTGGAGGCACGATTTCCTCCCTTCGTCGTGGTGGAGCGACCGCTTTGTTTCTTAACCATTTGTTCCGGGTGCCTCCGATACCCACGTAAGGGGTGTCGAACCCGTAAGCTTCGTTGTCGCTGATGACGTTGTCACTGCCGCCTTCGACGTAAATCGCGGCTGACGTGGGGCGTTTAGCCGGTGGTGCTGCATAGTTGTTCTGCTGGCCAACGTTGGTGATGGTGTCAGCCTTCTGCTCAACCTTCTTGGCCCGAATCGCCGCATTGCTACCCTTCTTCGGGGTAGGACCTTTTTTCTTGGGGTTTGGTCGTTGTGGCACGTCATCATCTCCGTCCGGGCGGTCACTCTGGTGTTTCCACCACCAGAGTAGGACCGCGCTCACGACAACCCCGGCACCAGTTGCGGCCAAACCGAACCACCGAGCCGGGACGAACACCCAGACCAGAATCTCAACGATCCCCACATCACACGCACTGGTAATGAGGATTTGTAAAGTGCGCTTCTTCGGGGGTCTCACGGAGACCCGAAGCGAAACGAGGGCCAAAACGAACCCAATGGCCAAGGCGTAGGGGTGATCGACCACCGGAGCGTGAACGGTGGCCATTGGTCCTGAGCGTATCGGCGCCCCCGTTCGACGGGTGCGTCAAGTATGTTACTGCCCTAGTTAGACGCGCCCGGCTCTCCACTCACCCGGGCGGAGCGTCCTTAGTTAATGCCGCGAGGTTGCCAGCCTGGAGCACGAACGAAGCGACCACCGCGCCGAGCACGAAGATCAGCGCGGACCACTCGAACGCCGTGGTGTAGCTGTGCAACGTCGCGAGCGCCTGGTTGTGCCTGCTGTGGATCTTCCCGACCAGGTAGGCCGCGGCTGCGCTTCCCGCCAAGGTGTTGAGAAGCGCAGTCCCGATCGATCCACCGATCTGCTGGCTGGTGTTTAGTGTTGCGGACCCTACCCCGGCGTCATGGGGCGCGAGTCCGATGGTCCCAGTACTAAACGCCGGCGCCAGCGAGAGGCCAAAACCAAGGCCGAGCACGACCAGATACGGCAGCACGTGGCTCACGTAAGCAGTATGCAATCCGACTCCGTGCAACTGGTAAAGCGATGCCGCCGCGACCAGCAGGCCGACAGGAATGATGATCTTCGGCCCGAGTTTGGGGAGGAGGAAGTTGTTGGAGAGCTGGGCCGTGAAGACGAGGCCTGCCACCAACGGTAAGAACCCAACTCCAGTTTTGACCGGGCTCCATCCGAGCGTTCCCTGGAGGTAGTACGTAAGGAAGAGAAACACTCCGAAGATCCCGATGCTGGCGAAGAGCATCGCGGCGAGCGAGCCTCCTCGTGTGCGATCAAGCACGATCCTCATCGGCAGCAACGGATACTTCGCTCTCGTCTCTACGAACGCGAAGAGCCCGAGAAGGATGACACCGAGCGCCAAGAAGCCAATCGTGTAGTGATCACTCCAAGCCGTGGTCTCTGCATGCGAGAAGCCGAAAACGATCAAAAAGAGGCCGACGGTAGCAAGGAGCAGTCCCGGCAAGTCGATCGGGTCGGAGTCTGATGCTCGATCGTTCTTTAGCCACGTGAGCGCCCCGGCAGTAGCGAGTACTGCGAACGCCAGGTTGATGAAGAGCGTCCAGCGCCACGACGCATACGTGGTGAGGACGCCACCAAGTAGGAGTCCGAGCGCGCCCCCGGCTCCGGCGATTGCCCCATAGATCCCAAACGCCTTGCCTCGCTCACGCGGATCTCGAAACGTCGTGTTCAAAAGAGCGAGCACCGACGGAGCAAGGAGCGCTCCGAATGCGCCCTGGACAGTCCGAGCGAGGACAAGCATCGGAAAGTCCACCGACGATCCACCGATTGCCGATGCAACCGCGAATCCGATCAATCCGACGAGCAAAGTCCGCTTCCGACCGAAGATGTCGCCGATGCGCCCGCCGAGCAGCAGCAGGCTTCCAAAGGCGAGGGAGTAGGCGGTCACGACCCACTGCCGGTCGGCGTTCGAAAAGTGCAGGGCGCGCTGTGCAGTAGGAAGGGCGATGTTGACGATCGTGTTGTCGAGAATCACCATCAATTGCGCGATGCCGAGCACACCTAGGATCCACCACCGCATGTCGTGGTTGGAGTCCGCATCCGAAATGGACGGTGCGTCACTTCGTTGCGAAACGTCAGTCGTCGAGATGATGTCCTCCTAAACAGACAAGCGGAGCCACCGACTCCGTTTGACGAAGTACTCTACACTCATGTGGAGACGATCCCTCCGGTTTTTTGGGAGATGATCGATAGCAGCACCGGGGGGTGACTGAACTGAGCGCAACCGAGCACGATGCCAACGGCTCTGCCGCGTCACCCGAGGACGAGAAGCCTCGCGTTCTTCGCGCCGACGCAGCAAGGAACCGTGCCCTCATCCTCGCTGCGGCAGCGACGGTCTTTGCCGAACGCGGCCTCGAAGCGACGCTCGACGACATCGCCGCGTATGCAGGCGTGGGCGTGGCGACCGTGTACCGAAGGTTCCCAAATAAAGAAGCGCTCGTCGAGGCGCTCTTCGAGGAGTCGGTCCAGCAAGTTGTCGACCTCGCTATGAGAGCTGAGCACGCCGATGACTCATGGAACGGCCTCGTGATGTTCCTCGAAGAAGTCACCCGTATGCACACGGAAAACACTGGACTTCGCGACCTCATGCTGCACGGCACCTATCTTCAGGATCGAGTGGCGAACGCCAAAGATTGCATCCTTCCGGTAGTCACCAGACTCGTCGATCGAGCCCAGCACGACGGCCACCTGCGCGACGACTTCGTCGTATCGGACATCCCACTTATCGAGCTCATGCTCTCTTCGGTTGCGAGATACACCAACGACATCGCCCCCGAACTCTGGCGACGCTATCTCGGCATGATTCTGGACGGAATCTGCTCTGAGAGGAGTACGCACCGCGCCCTGGCGGAGGGACCGAGCGTCGACGTCGTGGACTCAGCGCTGCACGCAAATCACCACCGGCACTAAGCGCGAACTCGATTCGGCATCCAGTCTGGCGCTCGGACCTAGAACTTCGCTTCACCGAGCGCTCGCGGTACTCCCAAGGACTGACATCGCTCGTCGCGAGCGACGCTCAGCTCGCGAGGACCGACGGCGCCAAGAGCTGTAGCTGGCGCACGGCCTCTTGGAGCGCTCCGAGAGGTTGGAGCAGCACGTGGTCGGCCCCGTGATCTAGGTGCTCTCGAACCCGTCGGTGGATATCCTCCTCGTCGCCCCAGGCGACGATGTCATCGACTAATCGATCGCTACCTCCTCCGGAGAGGTCCTCGTCGCCGAAGCCGAGATGCCGCAGGTTGTTCACGTAGTTGGGCAGCTGCAGGTAGCCGCTCATGTGCTCTCGAGCCGCACGACGCGCCTCGCTCGGCTCGCTAATGACACCACCGCCTGTTCGGGGACGAGAAGTTTGTCGCCACCGAGAATCTCACGAGCAGCCGCAGTGTGCGCCGGCGATACGAAGTAAGGATGCGCCCCGTCGGTGCGGTCTCTGGCGAGCGCCAACATCTGCGGCCGAAGCGCCGCCAATACCCGCGGCACGGGTGCGTCACTTCGCGGAGCGTCCTCGAGCGCGGCGTCCATCCGGTCCAGGTAGTCGACCATGTGGGCAAGGGGTCGCTCGTAGCTTTGTCCGCTCCGGGTCACCATCGGCGCATGGCTGACGCCCAGTCCGAGGATGAAGCGACCTGGATAGCCCGAGCCGAGCAAATCCGCCCCGCCCTGCATCGTCGCGGGCTGTCGGGCCCAAACGTTTGCGATCCCGGTGCCGGTCACGATCCGGGCGCTCGCCGCTAGGAGCAGTGCCTGGTGGGCGAATGCCTCCTTGCCACCGATTCCCTCTCCGGTCCAAAGCGAGCCGTAGCCCAGCCCTTCGATCTGGCTGACGACCGATCGCTCCTCATGTATCGAGGCGGAGCGCAGCGATCCCAGCCAGACACCAATGGAGCCAAGTCGCTCCCGAGTTGCAATAACGACATCATCTGCGGACATGACCTAGCTATCCCCCTCGAGAGACAAGATCGTATCTGGCAGCTCGTGAGATACCAGATACTTGCGAGGTACCTTCAGTTGGGCCGTCGCCGGACGAAGTCGGTCCGAAGACAACGTTCGCGAGTCGGAGATCACGACCGGCGAAACTCGCCCGCGCAGGACTCGAACCCCTTCGGAGCGGAGGAGGCGGGCATGCTCACGCTCCTTTCCTGGCACCAGTCGGCCGGTACTCGTCACCACCCGCCACCACGGCAAGTCGCCCGCACTGCGAGAAAGGAGCGTGCCTACTGCACGGGCCGCCCCGGCGTACCCTGCTTCGACGGCGACCTCTCCGTAGGTCACCACTGATCCAGCAGGAAGCTTTCGAAGAACCCCGCGCACGGCGTCGTCGAACTTATGACCTGCCATCGGCCGGTCCCGCTCCAGGAATGCCGGCGCCCTTACGCGGCCTGCGATGCATTTAGAAAGCCACCAAGAGCTCCGAGAAGCCGAGCGGCAAAAGCACCTTCGAGTGATCTCAACATCAAGTGCCCCCACTTACCGACCAGGTCCCGACACGTCGGCGAACGCCACAAGGAACGAGCGACACCGAAAGAACCGAGAGAGCTTGGCCCGACCGCGGTCAACGGTCAAGGTGTCGAGCACCCGTCCGCTACTGACGGCGCGCGTCGCCGCGCCGCGGCGGTGTCGACTCCTGTCTCGCACCGCGCGCTCTCGTGCCCGATCGGGGTCGTACCCGCTGCTACTGCTGTGGCATCGGCGACAACTTGGCCGAGGTCATAACCCCTCAGTGCAGTTGCGCGACGAAGACGTAGATGACGAGCGCCGAGGCGAGGAGCACCACGACGCGGAGAAGCCACAGTCCGGTGGCGACACGCGTCGTGAGGACCGCTCTCGGCACCGGCCGAGAGGTTTCGACCACAAGTTGGCCGCGATCGAGATGCCCGGCCAACTCGTCTTCGATCCGCCCCGAGTACTGGGATTCACTGGCGCCGACAACCTCTTTTGAGGCGGCGTTCGTAGCCCCGGCCGGCTGCTTGGTCACGAGCCGACAAGATTGACGGTTCGAAGGAATGCGTCAATTCCATAGGCGAGCCCGCAGGCACCGACAACAGCGATGACGGCGATGGCCATCCGATTGACCGCGCGCCCGTTGGCCCAGGGGCCCATCAACTCCTTGTCATTGGCGAGCATCAGCATCAGCACGAGACTCATCGGTAGCAGCACGGTTGCGAGCACGTTGGCATTGAGGGCGATCGACAACAGCGGTGCTCCCGGGATCAGGATCACCGCGCCGGCGAGAGCAGCAGCGCCGGCGTTCGCGACGTAGAAGAGCACCGCAGTGCGCGGTGAGCTGTTAAAGCTGTGTGACACACCGACACACTCGCCGGCCGCGTAGGCAGTGCTCGCAGAGATCGTGAGTATCGCCACCGCGCCGGCTTCAATAAGGCCGAGTGCAGTCAGCGTTCCTACGGCTCCTCCAGCCACGTGCGCCAAGGCCTTCGGGAAGCCTGCTCCTGCGAAGCCTTGGATACCTGCGCCATGTCGGCTGAATAACGCCGCTCCGGTGACGAGCGCCCCGATGCCGAATATCGAAGCCACAACGGCACCGGCCGCTGTATCGCCCCTGCCGTGGGCGAGGTCACTCGACGTGATGCCCTTGTCGGCGGTGGCGCTTTGTTGAAAGAAGATCATCCACGGCGTGATGGTCGCTCCGACAGTAGAAGCGATCAACAACAAGAGCGTGGTCAGCCCTGCACTCGGAAGTGGCGATCCCACGGCAGTGACCGCCTTTCCAAGGTGCGGGCGCGACAGAATCGCCGTCACCAAGAACACGCCGTTGAACAGGGCCATGCCGAGCGCGACCCGCTCCCAACGCCAGTAGCGCCGGCCACTCAAGGTCAACACGACCAACCCAAGTCCGAGCGCCACGGCGAGTCCAGAACCAAGATGAAAGTAGGCAAGGCCAACACGGATCGCGACGAACTCGGCCACCAGGGTTACGAGGTTGGTAACGGTCAGATCTACCGCCCCAAACCATCCCCAGACCCGTCCGTAGCGCTGGAGGACCAATTCGCCGAAGCCTCGATGCGTGACCGCGCCGATGCGCATGCACATCTCCTGGCAGACGTACGCCATCGCGAAGAGGAGGGGGATGAACGGCAAGAACAACCCGAGCCCGAACTGCGCGCCGTCAGACGCGTACGCGATCATGCTCGGGCCGTCGTTCTCGCCGAGCATCGCCAGTATCCCTGGCCCAACCAGCAGCCAAAGAAGCTTCCCGCGCTTGCGGTGACTTCGCGCGTCATGAACTCGCGCTCGATCGCGAGCGCGCACCATGTCTTCGTTGCTAAGAACACGACGACCGTCTCCACGCCCTACAAGACTGTCAACGGGAGCCGAATCTCGAGCGCTGGCCGGCAGCGTGGTCGAAGGAGTGGGTGGACCGAGCGAGGACGTCGAGTAGTTGGACTCGATCATGTCTCGACACGAATCGCACGCACCACGTCAGGCTCGAGGGTGCAGATCCTCCCGTTCGCAGCTACCGAGATCGAGCCATCGTCGAGATGCGCGAGGACAACGAGTTCAGTTCCCAGTCCGATGCCGCTAGCGCTGAGTGCCCGAAGAATCCACGAGTCGCGGTCTGAGACCCGCACGAGATGCCGGGTTGCCCCGATCTCGGTCGAGCCAAGGGGCGCTGTCGGCGGCTCCACAAAGTCATCGATACGACCAGGGATGGGATCGCCATGAGGATCTCGGTCGGGGTTGCCGAGTTTATTTGCGATGAGATCGCACAACCTTGGCGACAGGGCGTGCTCGAGTACCTCCGCCTCCTCATGGACCTCATCCCAAGGAACGTCCAGAATCTCGGCGAGGAAGAGCTCGAGTAGTCGATGCCGTCGAATGACCGACACTGCCGCCCGACGACCTTCAGGGCTGAGCGAAACGCCGCGGTAGGCGACATGGTCTACCAGACCGAGGTCATCGAGCTTGCCCAACATCCCCGAGATGGAAGCCGCTCGCACGTCGAGTGACTCCGCGAGCGCACTCGTACTCACCGGACCCTGGAGGAGTTCCTCCAGCCGAAAGATCGCTTTTAGGTAGTCCTCGACGGCTGCGGAGAACGACCTCGACCTGGCTGCTCTCTCGACAGGTTTAGGCATGCCTATAAATTACAGCGACCTCTCAGCGGCCGCATCTCGACGCGAGCCTTTCGCCGCACCGCGCAGTGCTCGAGCAAGCTGGCTGGCCGGCGACGAGCGAGTCCTCGGCGACCCGCTTAGTCGCCGCGAGTGGCACCGCCCGGGAGAGTCCTGCCACCGGGCGTCCTTGACATCGCTTTCACCAGGCTAGGAAACTTACCGCGGATTGAGGGGTATTCGACCTAAATAGTCTCCACTTTGAAATACGTGAGCTCGTGGGTCTGTGGGGTCACTTAGTCGACATATCAGGGCGATCGCATTAGGGCCATCGTCGCCCCATTACCGAAATCATCGACGAGATTCATTTAGTATCTGGTAGATCACGAGGGGGTGCTCCGAGATGAAGGTTATCGTCTCACGACTCGAGGATTTCCCCGACGGAGATCGGAAGATCATCGACGTCAACGGTCGCTCAGTCGGCGTGTTCCGATTCGGAAATACGTTCTATGCCGTTCGCAATCGCTGTCCGCACCAGTGGGGACCACTGTGCCTCGGGCGAATCGCCAACCGGCCGGTTGCCGCTGTGCCAGGCGCCTATGAGATGGCCGAAGACGAGGTTCCCCTTATCGCCTGTCCCTGGCATGGCTGGGAGTACGACCTTGCGACCGGACAGTCGTGGATGGGACCCGGACACGTCGATGCGCGCACCTACGAGGTCGAGATCGAAGCAGGCGGCAAGCTCATCAAGGAGGGAGTCGCGTCGCCTGAACCTGTCGAACGTGGCCCTGGCGGGCGCCTCCCCGGACCCTACAAAGCAGACACCGTATCGGTCTTCGTCGAGGACGACTACGTCATCATTGACGACTGACCGGCTCGCAGGCTACGCAGTGGCATCTCGACAGTTCGAGCGGGACTCACTCGGCCCATCTGGCTCGAAGCGCGTCACCAGCCAGGTTCAACGACAAGATGGTGAGGAAGATCGCCACGGCCGGAATGAACAGCAGCACCGGCCGAAGGTCGAGGTACTGCTCGCCGAGCGCAAGCATGTTTCCCCAGCTTGGATTTGGCGGCGGGACACCGAGACCGAGAAAGCTCAGCGCGGCCTCGGCGATGATAGACACCGACACGCTTAGGAACGAGAAGGTAAGCAGATTCGGAAGGATGTTCGGCGCGACGTGACGGCGTAGAATCGTCCATTCGTTCGCGCCAGCGATTCGGGAAGCGGCGAAGAACGTCGCTGATCGAATTCGCAACGTGTTCGCGCGAGCCAGTCGGCCAACTGCCGGGATAGAAAAGAACGAGATCGCATAGATGACGTGGAGCTCACTTGGACCGAGGTAGGTCGCGATCACAATTGCGAGGACGAGTGCAGGAAACGATAGGAGTGCATCAAAGAGCCGCGAAATAACCAGGTCGGTCCATCCTGACCGGAATCCAGCGAGCGCTCCGAATCCCCCGCCGACTAAGAGCCCGATACCCACGGTGGCAAATCCCACCTCAAGAGATACGCGACCACCGTAGAGGACCTTGGCCAGGTTGTCGTTTCCAGCGGGGTCCGTGCCCAACAGGTGGCCGGGAGCGAACACTGCCAGGTTCGCATTGCTGATGCTTCCCCCGATCGGCGCCAGGATAGGCAGCACCAGCGGGCCAAGAAAGCAGATCAGGGCGATAAGGCCGAGCGCCACGATCGGCGCCCAGAAGAAGATCTCTTGGCGTCGGTACGCCGACCTCTCTCGCTCGTCGTCTGTCGACAGCACGGGCGTCTCGGCCGACAGCGGGAGCTCACTCTGAGCGGTCATAGCGAATCCTCGGATCAAGCAACGAGTAGACCATGTCGGTCATGAAGTTCGCCGCGATGACCGTCACCGCCAGAATCACGACCACGGACTCGACAACGAGGGTGTCGTGATACGTGATCGACTGGACAAGTTCCTGACCGATGCCGGGCAGCGAAAAGATCTCTTCGATAAGCACGACACCACCGATAATGGTCCCAAGATTCAAACCCACGAGCGTCAAGAAGCCGAACGCCGCGTTGCGAAGCGCATGTCCGAACAGAATCCGTCGCTCGGAGATGCCCTTCGATCGAGCGAGCATTACGTAGTCGGCGCCGACGAGCTGATCGACAAGGTCGGCCCGAAGCACCCGGTTGTAGCCGCAGGTCAGACCGAAAGCGATCGAGAGCGACGGCAGGATCATGCCGCGTATGTTCTGTCCGAGTCCGGCGCTGATCGAGGTGAACCCGGAGGAGGGTAGCCAGTGCAGCTTGACCGCGAAGACGAACACCAATATCAGTGCGAAGACAAAGTTCGGCACGGACAGTCCGAGCATGCTGACCGCTATGTTCGCTCGGTCAACGATCCGACCGCGCTGATGCGCGGCGACGACAGCGGACAAGAGCGAGAAGACGACCGACAAGACCAACGAGACCAGGCCAAGCTCTAGCGTCACCGGCAGCCGCTCGGCGAGAATGCCCGCAACACTCTGACCAGTGGCAACCGAATTCCCGAGATGTCCCGAGAACAACCCACCGATCCAGTGGACGTAGCGCGTGAAGAAGGGCTCGTTGAGATGGAGCTTGATGTTCAGCGCTTTGATCGCGCTCGGCGTCGCGTTCTCCCCGAGCAGCTGGAGCGCCGTGCCTGAGGATCCGCCCGGAAGCAGGTTCATTAGTGCGAACGTGATGAAGCTGACGAGCCAGACGACCGGTACGGCCTGAACCACTCGTCGAACCAAGAGCTTCAAGATCGGCGCGCGGGTGATTCTCGCTAACAACTCGAATCCGATCCTGGCATCATGCGAAAATACCCAACCAATCCATCCCGCAACGGGAGGCTCCTGACGTCCGCGCCACACAGGCCACGAACGTCAGGACCCAGCTTCGGTCAGGTCAACCCATCCAGACCTGGTTCCAGTCGAACCATCCGTACTGGTTCGGGGTGAAGTTGTGCACTTGCTTGTCCGAGAAGTAGTAGTACGGATTGGTGCCAATCTCGTCTTGGCAAAGCACCGTGCTAGCTACGTAGGCATTCAACTTCTCGTAGATCTTCGCGCGTGCGGGCTGACTTAGCGTCGTCTCACCCGCCGCGATGAGGCTGTCCACTTTAGGGTCCTTCAGGCCGAACTCGTTGTCGGGAGCTGCGCTGTCGAAGCGCGTCGCGAAGAAGAGGTCCGGGTCGGCGTTCGGCGATCCGCCTACGGTCTGCAAGGTGTCGTAGTGATCACCGAGCTCGTCTTGAAGGAACGTCGTCGAACTGAGTGGCTGGAGCGTGACGGTCATGCCAGCCGCCTCGAGCATCTGCTGTTCGGCGGTGACGATGCTCACGAGAAGCTGGTTGCCGGTGGAGTATCCAAGCGTGAACGTCAGCCCGCCTAGTTGTGAGACCAGTGCCTTCGACGCGCTCAGGTTGAAGCTCACGGCTCCCTTGACGTTCTGCGGAGGCTCGTAGCCAAGCATCGAGGGCACGATTGGCCCGATGTCGTAGGTCACCGCGTTGTTCAGGACATTCTTGATGATGCTCTTGACGTTGATCGCCTCGATAACCGCCTTACGAGCCAACGGATTCGTGAACGGCCCGTTCTGCGTCGAGATCTGGAAGTAGTTCTGCGTCGCGGCAGGGACGCGGAGAATTGTGTAGCCCGCCGACTTGGCCTGCGAACCGTAGAGAATTCCGTCCGCCTGGTACCACACCTTGGCTTGACCCGAAGTCAGGTTGGACCAGGTCGAAGCCTCGACCGCACTGGCTTGGATCGTCACCGAGGCGAGGTGCGGCTTCGGTCCCCAGTACCCGCCGAACCGGGAGAGCACCACCGTGTTACCAGGTACCCCGGAGCTGTAGGCGAAAGGGCCCGTGCCCGTCGGGTGGAACTGGTAGTTGGCACCGTAGGTAGCAACTGCGGCGGGGGACACCATCGGCCCGCAGTAAATGTTGGAGAGAATCGCCGGAATGGCGGCGTCGCGCCTGGTCAGGTTCACAGTGAGCGAGTAGGCACCGGTCACGGTGACGCTCGAGATAACGCCGTTCACGTACCCGTCACAGTCAGTACCGGCCGCGTTGTAACGGTTCAAGTTGAAGGCGGCAGCCTGGGCATTGAATGGTGTCCCGTCCTGGAAGTTCACGCCCTTGCGCAGCGTGATCTCGTATGCGAGCCCGCCATCTGCCCACTTGTGCGTGAGGCCGAGCTCAGGTGCCAAGGTGTTGTTCCCCTGGGTCTGGAACATCTCCTCATAGACGGGGAACGGAATCGTGATCCCCTTCGGCGACGCCGGATCGAGACTCAGCCACGGAGCGTTGACGTCGACGGTGAGATTGCCGCCGTTGGTGACTTTCGCCGCGACAGCCGTGCTCGACGCGGTAGCCGGGCCCACAATCAGCCCAACGCCCAACATTACGACCGCCATTGACGCAAAAAGACTTCGCCGTAGCATGCGCATTAGCTTTCCCCCTGGAGATTTCATTCCTGTTACGAACTAACTTGAACAGCTCGCAAGTTACCACAGCGGCAAAAACTCGCCAAGAGCACCGCGTGCGTACCGACATGGCCGCGGGGACCAGCCATTCAGCGGTTTCGGGGGCGCCCCGGGTTCGGTCCCCGAGCAGACCAACTCGGCCCGAACACCCGGTTGGCCGCCTTCAATGACTATGTAACTATCCAACCATTAACTCTTCGAGTTGACAATCCAGATGTGCCGAATTCGGACAGAGGCGACCCATGAGGTACCGCGACTACCTAGATAGTCGACTGGCTCCCCGCTCGTAATGCTGCCTACGCGGCATGGCCGCGCAGGCGTGAGTTTCAGACGCGCCCAGTTATTGGGTCGATCCCGTAGCAACGGCAGGCATTGCCGCCGAGAATCGCCTCACGCTGCTCCTTGGTGAGAGAGGTTGGAAGTGACCGGTCAGGCGCATCGAAATCCCAGTGCGGGTAGTCAGAGGAGAACATGATGTGGTCCAACACTCCCGTGAGCTCGTAGGACTTCATCAGGTCATCGGGATTGTCCGGCTCTTCGATCGGCTGCGTCGTAAACCAGAAGTGCTCCCGGAACAACTCAGACGGTCGGGTCTTGAGACGCGGCTGCTCACGACCGACCATCTCCGCAGTTGAGTCGAGCTCCCACTGCAGCCCGAGCGCCCAGCTGATGCCGGCTTCGATCGAGATGACTTGCAGATTCGGAACGGCGTCGAAAACGCCTTCGGAGATGAGACCAAGCGCCAATGACGTCATCGAGTAGCCGTAGCCGACGTGCTCGTGGGTGTAGTAGGAGGGGTAGCCCATCCCGTGTCGAGCGCGCGGATCACTTCCGACGTGGACGCCGAGCGCCATACCAGCGTCCGCGGCAGCCTCGTAGATCGGCCAGTACTTCTGATCAGCAAGGTCGGCCTCGCCAGAGCCGGAGAGGAGAACCTGTACGAAACGCTTGTCGTTTCGGAAGCGTTCGATCTCGGCAACCGCGGCCTTTGGATGTTCCATTGCGACGTTCAACGTGGAGAAGAATCGCGGCTCGGGATCAAGCCACTCTTGAACCATGAAGTCGTTGATGGCGCTGCACAGCGGGACAGCGAGATCATCGCGCTCTCGGCCCCAATGGTGGCCGGCCATCGGGATCAAAATACCTACCCGCTCCTCGTACTCATCGAGCAGTTGGCGCTGGAACATCGACAGCGCGGTGCCCTCCTGCTCGGCTGGACGCGAGTCGAGGCGACCGCCGCCGTTACGCACTCTCGGGTATGCCTCACCATGGGCATGGAGACCGAACTCCCGAATGCGCTGCATCACGTCGGCTTCGAGCCACGGCCCCATCTGCTCGGTGTTGTAGCTCGGGTGGATGTCGCCATCGATGAGAAGCATCGCCTGACGCGGCTTTCGGACGACTGCAGAGCTGGGCGCTTCAGCGCCTGCTGCCTGGGTCAAAGTCATGAGCTCACCTCTCAAGAGACGTTGCCGGATCAGTTTACCCGGTCATCGCGGGCGCCCAATGGCCGCGTCAAAAATGCACCTGGTCATCAGACCTTGCTTGGAATCCTCATGCACCGCAGGCCACGCCGTCCAAGCGAGTGTCACCGAGTGGCCGCAATGCCGCTTCCAGTCACACAAGCGCGAATACAAGCCACCTGTCCCAGCTAGCCAGCCGCGCCGGCCGAAGCGCGTTCGCCAAGCGCGTAAAAGCTCGTTGCATTGCCTCGCAGAATCGCTTCGCGTCCGGCATCACCAACCGAATCGAGTAAAGCTTCGAGCGAGTCGGGCCCGTGATCGTGCGGGTAGTCACTCGAATACATCAAGAACTCCGCGGCGTTCAGCATCGATCCGACCTGCGCCACCTGGACCGCGGGTACGTCGGCTGGTATGTGCGTCGGAGTGGTCGTTGCTCGAAAGTGCTTCCTGATGTACTCCGACGGCCGCATCTTCAGCCACGGGACCTCGCGCCAGAGCGACTTCCAGTCCTTGTCGAACTGCCACATGAGCGACGGGATCCAACTAAAGCCACACTCCACGAGTGAGACCATCAGCTCTGGATGACGATCGAAGACACCTTCGGTGACGAGACTCAGCACCTGCTCGGGTGCGCTGTGTTGTGAGTTGAGAACGTAGTCCTCGAAGTAGCTCCGGGTGTAGCCGGTCGCGGTCGCTGCAGTGCCAATCGCGCCCCACGCGTGCAGTGCGATCGGCAAGCCGTTTCGCGCGGCCGCTTCGTGGATCGCCCTCCAACGGACGTTGCCCCACGGGGTCTCGGTAGCAACAGGAAGCAGCACCTGGACGAACCGCTTGTCTTGGGCGAGGCGATCGATCTCGACCGCCGCCGCCTCCGGATCGAGCGTCGGCACGACAATCGACGCCCGCAGGCGATCGTCGTGATCGAGCCACTCGTCTCGGATCCACTCGTTGACGGCGTGGCACACCGCATCTTGGTAGTAAGGATTCTTTCCGGCGACGAAAGAGACGACGCAGTTCAGGATTGCCGCCTCAGGCCTATAGACGTCAAGCAGCTGTGACTGCAGTTCAGCGAGTGTGTGCGGCGGGAACGATCCCGAAGCCCGAGCCTCAGGTCGAGCGCTGCTTGGCGCGTTCGGTGGATACATCCGCGCCGAGGACAGCGACATGCGTGCGCCTCGGAAGAAGTCGTGCCAGTAAGGAGAGAAGTAACCATGCAGCTTCTCTAAGGAAGCGGGCTCTACGTGGACGTCGCAGTCGATAGCGCCGCGGATTATCTCGCCGCTCACCGCGTCAAGGCGTCGAGGCGATACAGCCTGCGGGCGTTCTCGCCAAGAATGTTCTCCCGCATCACGCCCGAGATCTCGAGCGGAAGCGCTCGATCGGGGGAGTCAAAGTCGAAGTGCGGATAATCCGAGGCGAACATGATGTGCTCGGTCATCCCCATCATCTCGATCGCCTGGATCAGCTCGTTCGGGTCGTCGGGCTCCTCGAAGGGCTGGGTCGTGAACCAGAAATGCTCCCGGAAGTACTCGGAGGGCTTTCGCGAGAGCGCGGGGAGCTCTTGGCGCATCAGCTTGTAGCTCTGGTCCATTGTCCACTGGAGCGAGACGGACCACGAAAAACATGTCTCTATGGCAACGACATTTAGCGTCGGGATCTCCTCGAACACTCCCGCCGCGATCATGGACAAGGCCATGGAGGGCATCTCGTAATGAAGCCCGACATGCTCCTCGAGGAAGAACGACGGCCATCCGCTTCCGGCCCGGTTGTAGTCGTAGCCACCAAGGTGGGCGCCAAGCGGAAGCCCCGCCTCGGCCGCCGCGCGGTAGATCGGCCAGTACTTCCGATCGCCCATCCCTGCCTCTGCCGAGCCAGAGATAAGCACCTGTACGAATCGTGGGTCTCCCGCCCAGCGCTCGATCTCTTCAACCGCGTACTCCGGGTGCTCGAACGGGACGACGATCGTCGCCCGGTAACGCGGGTCCACGTCGAGCCACTCTTCAGCCAGCATGTCGTTGGTCACCGCGCAGAGCGCCCGCGAGTACTCGGGGTCCGTTCCGCTATACGTCCGACCAGGCAGGTGGATGAGGATCGCTATGTCTTCGTCGTACTCGTCGAGCAGCTGCGAACGGGTCATTCGCTGCGAACTACCTGGCGAACCGTCCGGGCGGGAATCAAGGCGATTGCCGTTGTTGCGAGTCCTCGGGTAGGTGCTCTGCCCGGGATTTCGGACGCCGAAGGTCTTGAACCGTGAACGATACGGCTCCGCCAATCGATCCCCGACTCCGCCGTCGCCCGCAATCGGATGGACGTCTGCGTCAATAAGTAGCGTCGCCCGACGCGCCGGTCGCACAACTTCCCTCGGAGCTGCCGTCTCGATCGCCGTCATCGTTGACCCCCTACTCAGCGCTCGCGTGAAATCAACATCGACTTTAGTGCCCACCCCAGCTGTTCGCCTCCGGACATGAAGCGGGCACCGGCCACCGTCGCCCCGTTGATCTCACTCCACAACGAGTCGCCGCTGCGACTGGAGTGGTCCACCAGCACATGTCACTAAACCAGCCCGGACCGAGGAACGTGCCGGTCCTGGCCAGAAAAGCTCGTGCTAGCTTCGATTTCGGATCGCAAAGGTTTTATTCGGGGGAACTGCGCATGCGAATTACCGACGTCGTCGTCAACCGCTTTTCGATGGGTCCGCTCGAGAACCCCTTCCACAATTCCAACTCGCGCTCGCTCTTTTCGGAGAAGGGGTTCGCCTTCATTGAAGTTCACACCGACGAAGGCGTGACCGGTATCGCGCCGACGTACGCGAGCCAGGTCATGCGCCCGTCCAACATCGCACGACTAAAGCCGCTCATCGTCGGCGAGGATCCGATGAACTCATCACGACTTTGGTCGAAGATGTATCCGGCTCCCGACGTGGGTGCGATCGGCGCCATCGACAATGCGCTCTGGGACTTACGCGGAAAGATCCTTGGCCAACCGGTGTACCGGCTCCTCGGTGGCGTGAGAGATCGAGTTCCCGTCTATGCCTCCGGTGGGTACTACCACGAAGGCAAAACGCTCGACCACCTCGCGAAGGAGTACGCCGGCTTCGTCGCCGCCGGTTACCTTGCCGTCAAACTGAAGGTGGGAGGACTCCCGCTTCGCGAGGATGTCGCCCGCGTCGCCACAGTCCGCGACGCCATCGGCGCGGACATCGGACTCGCGGTCGACGCGAACCGTGCATGGGATCTGCCCCAGGCGACGAAGTTCGTGCGGGCCGTCGAGGAGTTCGACCTCGCCTGGGTCGAGGAGCCGCTCGCTGTGGCGGACTTCGTCGGAGCCGCACAACTTCGTCAACGTATCGACATCCCGGTCGCCGGCGGCGAGGGGGGTCAAGGTAGGTGGGAGTTTCGCGACCTCATAGATCAAGGTGCGATCGACATCGTACAGCCCGACTGTGAGAACTGCGGTGGGCTGACCGAGTGGATGCGGATCGCCGCCTACGCGTCTGCTCGCTATCTAAAGGTAAGTCCGCATGGGACGCACCTCACGGCGGCTCACGCGGTCGCAGCCACCGACAACGCCACGACCGTTGAGGGCCTCGAAGAACTCTTTCCGTGGCGACGCGAGGTGATCGAACACTGGCCTGTCGTTAACGGTGAGCTCTGCCTGCCACAGACCCCGGGGCTTGGCATCATCCTCGACGAAGCGGCGATGGCGCGGGGCACGAAGTTCTAAAAGGGCAAAAAGAGAGATCCGCTGCGCTGGTACGAGCGTCGGGGAGTCACTTCGTGGAGGTTGGAAAGAGCAGACCGAAAGGCCGCTCAAAACCCAGCTACAACGTCAGACGCCAGGAATCGCCCACGCCACTCAGGAATCGCGCTAATCGGTCACCGTGATGACGCGCTCGGGGCAAAGGCGCGCCGCCTCCATCACATGCCGGCGAAAGCTCTCGTCCGGGCTGTCATTTAGCAGGACCACGAGTCCGTCTTCGTTGATGCCAAAGACCTCGGGAGCGACGTCTTCACACTGTTCATGGCCTCGACAGAGGTCCACGTCAACGGTGATCTTCATTGCAAGGTCCCTTCTCGTGTGCAACCACATCCGTGTATTCGTTCAAGGATGACTCGGTTCGACGTATCCGGGGATTTTGACCTCGCCGATCAAGCCCGGACCTACAACTTATCGGCAATGCGGCGGTGCCTCCGGGCCGTCAACCTCTCCCCGACGGATCCGCCACGGGGCCGTGCAACGACCTCAATCGTCGATGACTACGAAGTCATCTTCGACGTACACCTTGACGAGATCTGCCTTGTAAGGACCCGGCATCCGCCCGTCAGGACCAGGACCTGCAGGGACCGCCGAACCGGCCTCCTCTTCCTCGAGGACCTGTGCGCCCTTTTCGATTGCGATGTCGTAGCGGCGAGCATCCACGTGACCCGGCCCGAGCCAAGACTGCCCGGTCTCAAGGTCGTACTCCCAGCCGTGCCAAGGACACGCGATCAGCGGTACGCCGTCAGCCATGTGGACCTGGCCAGGAAGATCGGACACGGCGCGCTGCATGATGAATCCGATACACAGCGGGCCATGGTGATGCGGGCACTGATTTCTCATCGCATAGAACGTGTTTCCGATCCGGAAGACACCGACGGATCGGCCGTTCACGTCCAGGATCTTGCGATCGCCGTCGGGAAAGTCCGCGACTCTCGCTACCACTACCTTCATCAACAACCCCCAAGCAAGTAAATATGCCGCTAAGTGTCAGACTTTGACTACGCGTTCTTAGATGTAGACCAGGATCTGCCCGAATAAATCGGCTAGCCCTGGAGTACGCGAAGCCTCCGGATGCTCAGCGGGCGGAGACGAGATTCAGGTCGTAGAACGCTTCGGCGTTCTCGTGAAAGATGCGCTCGCGCCCGACTTCTCCGACAGCCTCGAAAAGCCGCTCCGATCCGTCATTTCCGTGGTCGTGAGGGTAATCGCTCGAGTACGTCAAGAACTCCGCCGCATTGACGAAACGCGCCATCGTCGCGATCTCATCCGAGGAGACCCAACTCGGGATGTGCGACGGCGAGGTGGTCGCCCTGAAGTTTCGGGCGATGTACTCGGACGGACGGTCGGTCACCCAGGGCGTCTCGCGCCAGAGCGACTTCCAGTCCTTGTCGAACCGCCACATCAGCGCGTGAATCCAGTTGAAGCCGACCTCTTGCAGACAGACGCGAAGACCCGGGTTCCGTTTGAACACACCTTCGACGATCAAGGAGACCACCTGCGGTGGAGCAACGAGCTGCGCATTCGAGACGGAGTCCAGCAAGTGGGTGCGTGCGTACCCAGTGACGGTGGGAGTAGCGCCTGGTTGACCCCATGCATGGAGCGCCATAGTCACGTTGTTTCTCGCACAAGCATCGTGAATGGCCTGCCAACGGACATTGCCCCACGGTGTCTCGGAGCGAATCGGCAGCATTACCTGCACGAAGCGCCGGTCGCTACCGAGCCGGTCGATCTCTGCTGCCGCGGCGACAGGGTCGAGCAACGCGACGCAGATGCTCGCCCGTAGGCGATCGTCCTTGGCGAGCATCTCGTTGGCCATCCACTCATTGACGGCTCGCGCGATTGCCGCTTGATAGTAGGGGTTCCAACCTGCGGAGAAGGCTGAGACCGAGTTCAAGATCACGGCGCGGGGCGAGTACGGATCGAGCAGTTGCGTCTTTAGCGTCTCGTAGTCGCGCGGTGGAAACGTGCCCGCCTCTCTGGCCTCGGGACGCGCACTCGTTGGAAGAGTCGGCGAATAGACGTTCCCAAGTTGTGAACGGGCGCCGCGGATGTACTCCAGCCAGTACCCGCTCAGATAGGGCTTGAGCGCGTCTATCGAGGGGGGCTCGACGTGTACGTCGGTATCGATCGCCCCATGGACGATCTCACTCACAGGCGCGTTCCGGTCAGCGGATCGATGCCGTAACAGCGACAGGCGTTCTCGCCGAGAATCGCCTCGCGCTGTTCCTTGGTAAGTGAGGTCGGAAGCGACCGGTCCGGTGCGTCAAAGTCCCAGTGTGGGTAGTCCGAGGAGAACATGATGCGGTCGAGAACCCCGGTGAGCTTGTAGGACTCCATGAGGTCGTCCGGATTGTCGGGCTCCTCGATTGGCTGGGTGGTGAACCAGAAGTGGTTACGGAAGTACTCCGACGGGCGAGCTTGCAAGCGCGGCTGCTCTCGGCCGACCATCTCATAGGTGGTGTCCATCTCCCACTGCAACCCGGTAGCCCAGCTGATTCCTGCTTCGATCGAGACGACCTGGAGCTTTGGAAACTCCTCGAAAACTCCCTCGGTGATCATCGAGAGCGCGAGCGCAGTCAGCGTGTACGCGTAGCCGATGTGCTCATGGGTGTAGTACGAGGGGTATCCCGTGCCGTGACGGCCGCGCGGGTCGTTCCCGTGGTGGACGCCGAGCGGAAGCCCTGCGTCTGCGGCGGCCTCGTAGATGGGCCAGTACTTCTGATCGCCGATCTCTGCCTCTTGGTGACCTGACATGAGGATCTGTACGAAACGCTTGTCATTCCGGTAACGCTCGATCTCCGCGACTGCAGCCTTTGGGTGCTCCATCGGGACCTGCAAGGTGCAAAAGAACCTCGGCTCGAGGTCAAGCCATTCATGCACCATGAACTCGTTCAACGCGCTGCACATCGGCCCGGCGAGGTCGTCGCGCTCTCTACCCCAGTGGTGACCACCCATCGGGATTAGAATGCCGACCCGCTCCTTGTACTCGTCAAGGAGCTGGCGTTGGAACATCGCGAGCGGGGTGCCCTCTTGGTCGACGGCTCGGGAGTCCAAGCGACCGCCACCGTTTCGGACACGCGGATAGCTCTCGGCGTGGGCATGTAGCCCGAACTCCTTCACACGGTCGTAGGTCGCCTGATCCAGATAGGGCTTGATGTCCTCGACGCTGTAGCTCGGATGGATATCGCCGTCAATGAGAAGTGTCGCTTGACGAGCCTGTCGAGACACGCCGCGTGCGACACCCTCGGCCCGAGAAACGTCAACCGTATCGATGGTCGTCATAGGACCCCCTTGAATAATTTCGTACAGCTAACTATACCGCGCCTCAAAATCGAATCCCATCGGGACCCGACCGCTGCGACGACTGATAGCGAAGCGATCCCCCAGCCAGTAGCGGTCGCGTCAGCGGCTACCGGCGGCGTCGACGAGGTCTTTCCAGGCGCGCAGTCGCTCGGCACGACTCGCGACGAAACGCTCAATAGCGGCGAGGATATGGCCGGAGTCAAGGTGCGCCTCCTCGATGATCTCCTCCAAGGTCCCGCCGGTTCGCCATTGGTCGTCGAAATCCGCAGACAAGGAGTACTCCTGCACGATCGGGCCCTCGGCCCAGTCGCGCATGAGTTTGAACGCACCGTTGGTAATGACCATCGCATCGATCGCGTCGCCAGGCGTGACCACCGAGCCCCGATACGCTTCGTCTTGCAGCCGGAAGAGCTGCGGACTGATGGCGGCGACGACCTTCACGTTCAGCCCACGTTCGGAGAGCTCGGGAAGGACCTTCACGAGGTTGGCTACTGGCATCGTCCCCCGCACGAAGACCGTTCCCATCTTCGGCTGGTCATCACGGAAGGCTCGAAGCACGTAAGCGCCGCGTGCGGCTGCAAAATGCGACGGCATTCCGAGCACCGCTCGATCGGGGATCTCAATCGCAGGACGGGTGAGGTGCAACGCCACGATCGGGGCGTCACACGCGAGGGCGGCTGCAAGGACCACCGGCACCTCGTTGTACTCCCACGGATGAAGATCGATCACGTGATCTTTCGGGAAGAGCTGCGTGACCCCCGGCTCGAAGATGCCAAAGTGCGTCCGCGAGTCGTCCGCGGTCTCGGGCCCCGAGTGGCCCGCCACCCACAGCACCTTGCCGACACGAAGCTCGCAGTCCTGTGCCAGCTGGGAGAAGAGCCGCATCGAGCCGTACTTGAGGTACGAGAAGGACGCGTACGTCGAACAGACCCCCCAGAAGCCGTCGAACTCCTCAAACGGGTTCTCCGCGAAGTTCACGCTCGCCAGCCCAACCATCATTCCGGCGTTCGCAAACTCGGTGATCTCGCTCGGCAACAGACTCCCGGTCGGGTTCAGGTCGCGCTCATACCATCCGAAACCGGGCATCTCTCCGAAATCCGCGGCGAACCCGGCGACATTCGTCGACTCGGCGAGGTCTGCCGAGCAGGCGATGAAGAGTGGCCTCCCGGCGTCGCGGCGAGCAATGGAGTTGACGTACGAACCCCAAACCCCGAGCGCGGCCCGGTTCGGCGCCTGCTCGCCGGGGGCCTTCCACAGCTCGGCGGGATAGCTCTCAAAGTCGAAGATGCGCCCGTCAGAACTCGGTCGCCTGGTTCCACCGCCTTGGTCGGTCTCGTCCTCGCGAAGCGGCACGCTGTCCGCGATCGCGACCAGACGATCACTCAGCCACGTCACCAATGCTTCGTCACTGCGAAGCACGCTCATGACCACCTGAAGGTTGGCTATCTCTTGTTCACGCTGCGCCTCAGAATCTGCTGGTGCCGGGTTATCGACACCGACGTACTTGACGCCGTAACGATCCATGAACTCGTGGCGCGCGGCCCAGAACTCTTTGCTGTGCCGGGGCCAGGGCGTACCGTGGCTGGCGGCGTCGACCTTGCCGTAACCGCGGCCCTTTTGGGTCTTGAACCAACCGATCGAGGGCACCTTGTCCGGGTTGGCACCGCAGGCTGCGTCGAGCACCGTGTGGACAACCGGTCCCCACTCCGATCCGTGCTCGGTGCCGACAACCCGCCATCCAGCGGGCTCGAACCAGTCACGCGGCGTCCCTGCCACCACGCTAGAAAGCGGTCGCGGGTCGATGCCGAAGTCGTTCCAGTCGATGAGGAAGACGAGGTTGGAAAGGCCGAGGCCCCAGGCTGCGTTCTTCGTCTCGTGGAATGCGCCGGGGGTGAGCCCGCCTTCGCCCTCGACGACGAAGACCTTTACGTCCTCAGCTCCGGCGAGCTTGAGCGCTAGCGCCTCTCCCGCCGCTGGAGCCATCCCATGCCCGGAGGGTCCGGTGTTGAATTTCAAGAACAACGTCTTGCCCGCCATCTCCGCGTGACCGGGCAGCCCGCCTCGGCGACGGAGGCCGAGCAGGTCCTCCCACGTGAGGGCGAATCGACCCTCGTCGGGAAATGCGAACTGCTCGTCGTCTGTCGCCTCGTAGCGGGCGCGGAGGCCCTCATTCAGCACCGCGAGCACGCTGTAGATAAGGGGCACCGTATGGCCGGCGGCAAGCACGAACCGATCGGAGTAGGGCAGCCAAGGCCGACGTAAATCCCACCGCATGCCACCTGAGAGCAACAGCGACAAGAACATGTGGACCTTCGACCGCGAGCCACCTGGGTGGCCGCTCTGGCGATAGTTGAGTGGAATGTCGATGCACTCGTCGACCAGGTGTTTTAGCGTCTCAAGGTGCTCGAGGTCCGACGCCGCCGCATTCGACAGCCGAACGACCTCGGCGTCGTCACTCGAGGCGGTGCGAAACGGCATGGACAACGTCAGATCCTTCGACAGCGACATGAATTTCCCCCGGCCTGATTGGTCGACAGATGCTATCTCCGCCCGTAGCGGCAAGCCGCTGGCAAGCCGAAACCCTAGAGGGACGGGCCCGATAACTAGAGAGCGCTTACAACTTCGAGGCCAGCCACCGAGCTGGACCACGTCCCGGTACAACGCGAGCGATCAGGTCGCGGAGGCCATATCCCGACCCAGAAATCACCACCTTCGGGCCGTCAGGGTCGCGACGGGCGCGCCATTCACGCCCGAGTCCGATTTTTGGCCCCAACCTGGTCAGCCGCGGCGAACAGGCCTCGGTTCGGATCTCTGAGCCCCAAGTTCTCTCCGGCCTTGGCTCGACGACGTCTCTCAAGCATCAATCCTTCTTCTTTTTCTTCCGATCCCCTTTCGGCGGCTTGGCCTGTCCAAGGCCGCGCTCAAGCACCCGTCGGATCGTCTCGCTCAAAGTCGTCCCCTCCCCGTTTCCAACGACGGCAAGTCGTCGGACGAGCTCTTCGGGAAGTCGGACGCTGACAAGCCTGGTCGTTGTTCGGCTCTGTCGAGCACTGACATCGAAGAACTCAGACGGCGAGGTCTGATCAGCAATAAAATCCACGCCAAAGTGTAGGACACTGTATGACGTTCTGTAAGACAATCCGGGCCTGGGCGCCCCTACGACCGACAGCGCGGTACCGCTGAGCACGTCAAAATCGCGCGTTGTGGCCTCGAGGGGTCGTTTTGTCGCCGCCGCGTGGTCTCGCGCCGGTGCTCAGAGCACCCCGAAGCGATGCAAGGTCACTCGAAACGCCTCGAAGAGGTCGAGCTCTGCAAGCTCGGTCGCAGTAACCCACCGGACCTCATCGGTCTCCCAATTGAGAACCTCGCGGCCCTCATTTCGCTCAGCAACGTCGACCAACCAGGTCCAGTACGACCAACCTCCGCAGTCGTCTTCGAAGACGGCCGCCACGTCGAATTCGGCGACCGTGTAGCCGATCTCCTCGCGAAACTCCCGGATAGCCGCGGTAAACGGCGTCTCGGTGCTGTGACGCGCGCCACCCGGGACGCCCCAGGTACCACCGTTGTGGATATCTCTCGAGCGGCGCGCGACGAAATAGCGAATCGTGTCCGTGACGTCGCGATGTCGCAGCAAGATCCCAGCCGCGCCGAAGCGACCCCAACGTCTCGTGCCGTCCGCGAGCACGACGAAGCCGTCACCTGAGTCCTCAGGAATCACGACAGACCGCGTCCCTCGCCAGCACGGCGAAAAGGGCATCGAGCAGGCTTTGAGAGATCTGCCACCAAAAGGGCTGGAAGGACGAAACCCTCGCGAATGCCCTTGCCCGAGGTGCAAAGGGTGCCAATTCGGACACCCTTGTGGGAAACGCTGCAACAAAAGGGCCCCGAGCTCTGACATGTCCCTCGAGCGCGCCGGAGAATTCGACAAGCGCCGTACCCGTCGTCATCGGTCCGCCCAAATCGATCGGGGACGCGATTCCGAAAAGAGCCGCAGCTCAGCCCCGGTAAACCCGCGAGCATCGACCCTTGAGCTCTCGGCGATTGGCCAATGCAGTGGAATCTTGCGCCTCATCTCGCTTGTGCCGGTGCCGCGAACTCCCGCCGAATCGTGACACGTGAAACGCGGGGGAACAACGGCGGCGATGACGCCACTTCGTCGGGCCGATTCCCCGGCCACCGCCTTCCGCGATGCCACGGCGGCACACAAAGCGCTGGCCGTAGCGCAAACATCGACTCAGCTCGAGTGGGGCTCCCACGAGAAAAAGTGCAGCGCTGCCAACAAGCCGCCGACTCCCCACGCAGCTACAACTAGAACGTCGGTCCAGCTAAACGGTGTTCCTATGAACCCTGCCTGCAGCCCGGCGGCAAAGTGGTGAACCGGGAACACCCGGGCGATAAAGGTGACCCAGGCCGGTGCGTCGCTAAGTGGGATGAAGATTCCCGAAAGAAACAGCAACGGCAGAATCGTCGCATTCACGATCGCGGGTGCGCTGTCAGCATTGGGGATCAGCGAGGTCACCGCGACTCCGAGGGCGCAAAAGCTCGTCGAGCCGACAACGACCATGACTAGGAATCGGGCAAGGGTTAGCCCAGTCGGCAGATCGGCCTGGTAGAAGATCCTCCCGAACGCCGCTGTCAGCGCCACGAGCAACAACGCTACGAACAGGGCGTGCAGGACCTTCGCCCCGAAGTACGACACAGCCGGGAGTGGGGTCCCACTCGTTCGTTTCAATATCCCGGCGTCACGTTGGAACGTCAGTGTCATCGCGACGTTGGTGTACGACGAGGTGATGACGCCGAAGGCCGCCATCGCCGCGACGTAATACGTGGACTGTTGAATCACCCTGCCGTCGAGATGCGTGAGTTTGTGGCCGAGCAGCACCGTGAAGATGACGAGGAACATCAACGGAAATCCGAAGGTGAAGATCGCCGCTGCGGGATTCCGCCAGAACGTCTTGTTGACGTAGCGGAGCTGGACAAATGTCAGACGGAAGGTCCGTATCATCCCCGTCGCTCCCGCCGACGCGAACGCGTCGCAACCGGTAACGGACGATCCGCGACACCTCCACCGGTGAGCTCCAGATAGACGTCTTCAAGGGTGGGACGGTGGAGTTCGAGGCCGTCCAGGCTCACACCAGTGCGGCGCGCCCAACTCGCGAGCGCGTAGAGGGCTTCGACGAGGTCGCCCGGTTCGAGAATCGAGTTCCCGTGCTCGTCGCTCGACCATCCGAGATCCGCGAGGTCGCCCGGTACAAGGATCGAGTTCCCGTGCTCGCGGCTCGACCATCCGGGATCCGCCACCGGCGATTCCCTCGGTCCAACCGGCAGGACGAGTCGTGCGCGGGCGGTATTCCTACCCGCGAGCGTCGCGGGAGTCCCTACCGCGACGAATCGACCCGCCGCGATCACCGCGACCCGGTCCGCTAGATACTGCGCTTCGTCCATGTAATGAGTCGTCAACAAAATGGTCTTGCCCAACGCCGCGAGGTTCTTCACCATCTCCCATGCCTCCCGGCGAGCAGACGGGTCAAAGCCAGTCGTCGGTTCGTCGAGAAATACCAGATCCGGGTCGCCGACGAGCCCGATAGCGACGTCGAGTCTCCGCTGCTGACCTCCCGAGAGGCTGATCACTCGCGCGTCCCGTTTCTCCTCGAGGCCAACCAGCTCGATGAGTTCCTCAACCGGTCGTGGCTTGGGGTAATAGCTGCCGTACATCTCGATCGCCTCGGCGACCGAGAGATACCGCTCGATGCCGCTCGACTGCAAGACGATGCCGATCTTGGCGCTCAGCTCATTGCGGTCCCGTCCGGGGTCAAGGCCGAGAACCCGCACGTCACCGCCGTCCCTTGAGCGATATCCCTCGAGAATCTCGATGATCGTCGTCTTCCCAGCGCCGTTCGGGCCGAGCAGAGCGAAGATCTCGCCAACCCCGATCGCGAAGTCGACGCCGCCCACCGCTTGGAACTCGCCGTATGACTTGGTGAGGCCACTCACCTCCACCGCCGACCCGAGCGAATGCGCTGACACGCCGTCATCCTCGCGCGGCGTGTCACGGGCAGCGAACTTTTCCCAGCAGAGGGCCCCGTTCCCGAGTTCAATTGAGTCATGGGACGCCTCGACGCCGTCGACCTCACCGCGAAGCTCTCCAAAGCAGTATCGGACGGACGAATCGCGAAGCTCCAGATACGACTGCTCGAGCTCCGGCTGCTCGCTGCGGGATTGATCGGCGACCACGAGGTCGGACCGCCGGTTTGCGTTCTGTTCGAAGGCTGGGACGCAGCCGGCAAGGGAGGCGCAATCAAGCGTCTGGTCGGACGCCTCGATCCACGGCACGTCCGAGTCGGCGAGTACGCGGCGCCGACTCCTGAGGAGCTTGCGCACCACTTTCTGTGGCGATTCGGCCCGAACATCCCGGGCCGGGGCGAGATGACGATCTTCGATCGAACTTGGTACGGGAGAGTCCTCGTCGAACGGGTCGAAGGGCTCGCACCAAAGGCCGCCTGGGAGCGGGCCTACGAGGAGATCCGTGACTTCGAACGCCTCCTCGTCCAAGAGGGTGCCACCCTCATCAAGTTCTTCCTGCATATCTCCGCAAAAGAGCAGCTCGCCCGCTTCGAATCTCGCCGGGACGATCCCCTCCGCACATGGAAACTCACCGAAGACGACTGGCGAAACCGGGCAAAGCGCGATGCCTATACCGTCGCGATCGAAGAGATGCTGGAGCGGACCGACCGCAAACGAAGTGGGTGGACGATCGTCGCAGCAGAGAGCAAGCACTTCGCCAGAGTCGCCGTACTCGAAACGGTCGTCGCCGAGATCGAGGCAGGGCTTCACCGCGCCGGAATCGATCCCGCGCCGCCAGCAGATAAGGACTTCGACCCACCCCGCTGAGCACCTAGTCCTCGGCGATATCCCAGTCCGTCGGCGCGCCAGTAGGCTTGGCACATGACCGAACTGACTTTTCAAGGCGTCGGAGTTGCGCTCATCACGATCTTCGATGAGTACCTCGCTCTCGACGCCAAACGGACCGCTGACCTTGCCGCCGAGCTCGTTGCCTGTGGGGTTACCGGCGTGATCGTCGCTGGCACGACAGGAGAGGCTGCAGCTCTAAATGGCCAAGAGCGCGCGGCGCTCGTCGCCGCCACCCGGGCCGCGTTGCCATCCGACGTGCCCGTTCTCGCTGGCATAGGGGCGCCTTCTACCTTTCAAGCGCTCGACTACCTCGAGCAGGTCGTCGATGCTGGCGCCGACGCGGTCTTGGCCCTCTCGCTACCTGGAGGCGCTGATCAAAGCGCCTACTACGAAGCTCTGGCGAAACAGGCTGGGGGGCTCCCGCTGCTCGCGTACAACTACCCGGGCGCCTCGGCCCCCGGAATTCCAGTCGAGGTATTGGTAAAACTTCCGGTCCAGGGGGTAAAGGACTCAAGCGGCGATCCGGATCGCCTCATCGAGTCCAAGGCGCTCTTCGACGAGCCGATCTACACCGGCGCGGCGTCACTGCTCACGTTGGCGGGAGGGATCGGCTGCGCGGGCGCGATTCTCGCGCTCGCAAATGCCATCCCCGAAGTGTGCGTCGCCGCGCTCGGAGGCGACGGCACCGCTCAGGCCTCGATAAGCGAGTCCAACCGCCGAGCCAAGTCGTCATTCCCGTCCGGCATCAAGGAGCTGACAGCGGAGCGCTTCCACACGCCGATCTACAAGAGAATGGGATAGCACCATCGCCAGGGTGGCGTGGTGACACCCATCCAAGCAATCGAGCGAATACCCTAACGAGCGATGTCGGACAGCTCGCCGGGTGAGGAGGTTGTCGACCTCCCCGGTGGCGCAGCGACCCAATCAGACGCTGCCGGTGCCGGCAACTCCGGTCGGAAGCGCTCGGAAGGTAGGCGGCACGGACACCAGAAGCCGGTGCGGTCGAAACGACGCCGACGAACGATCCGTGGACTCATCGCCCTCGCAATCTTGGTGGTGGTGATTCTCGGCGGCAGCGCGATCTACATCGAAGTCCAGCTTGGCCATATCCACCACATCTCGGTGACAGTGACCAAACAGACAGGCCCGGCCGACGACATCTTGCTCGTCGGATCCACCTCGCGCTGCGCCGTCACCTCTTCTGCCCAGGTCAAGCTCTTCCACGAAGAGTGCCTCGATGGCGTGAACGGCGTGAACAGCGACGTGATCATGATCCTTCGCCTGCAACCAGGAAAGACGCCCACCCTGCTCTCGATTCCGCGAGACACCTTCGTGCCGGATGCGCGCTCAGGAGGGCTGTACAACAAGGTGGATGCTGCGCTCGCCGACGGCCCGAACCAGCTCGTCGACGCGATCCAGCAGGACTTCGGGATTCCAATTAATCACTACGTGGTCCTCAACTTCGGATCCTTCGAGAGCATCGTCAACGCGCTCGGGGGCATCTCGATGTACTTCCCGACGACGCTTCGCGACTTCAGCTCGAACCTCAGCATCGATCGCAGGGGCTGCGTGCACATCGACGGCACCGAGGCGCTAGCGCTCGTTCGAGCCCGCCACCTGAACTACCACTACGACAAGAAGACCAAGACCTGGCTCGGCTACGACGGCTCGGGCGACATCGGTCGCATCGAGCGCGTCCACCTCTTCTTGAAGGCCCTCGTCTCCCAGATCTCAGCAAAAGGCGTCGGCGATCCACTCACGGACTCGAGGCTTCTCGCGGCGCTCGCGCCAGATTTGACGGTCGATAACTCGTTCGCCACGAGCTCGATGCTGAACCTGGCGCTCAAGTTCCACAGCAACGTCGGCAGCGCGCCCGAATACACACTGCCGATCATCGAGGACTCGGTGGAGTACATGTACAAGGGCTACCCCTACGGCCTCGTCGCATTCCCCACCGAACCACAAGACCAGCGCACGATCGACGCCTTTCTCGGAACAACCGGCTCACCCAAGCAGGTGGCGCCGAGCAGCATCACGGTCAGCGTCGTCGACGGCACCGACTCGCCAACCTCGACAGCAACCGACGCAACTGAGCTCGCAGCACTCGGTTACAAGGTTCTCGGCAGCGGCGCCCAGACCTCGGTAGGTCCAGTATCTGAAACCACCGTGGATTACGCCGCCGGAACGACGCCTGCGCAACACGCGGCGAACCTCGCACGTGCCGAGCAGGTAAGGAGCTCGATCGCCGGCCTTGTGATACTTGGCGAGGCGCCGACGTTCGGCGGCGCCGACGTCTCGGTGATCACGGGAAGCGGCTTCACCATTGCCAAGCCGATCGCGGTTACTACGCCGAGCACCATTGCTTCAAAGAGCACAGTCGCTTCGACGAGCACGCTCGCCACGACAACCACCCTCGCCCGCACGAGCACCAGCACCACGTTGCAAGCGACGACGACGACCGCACCGCCTACGAAGAGCACCCAAGCGAAGTCACCTGCGCTCGGATCGGTGTTCAGCGCCGCGACTCCTGCCACCGAGAAGATCCCTTCCTACGATCCGAGAAGCTGCCCGAACAGAGCGAAGTAGCCGCACCTAGTGCGCAGGTGGAGCGATGACGCCACGTCGGTCGACTCATTAGCATCAAACCGCTAGTCGAAGTCCGGCCAAGAGATCGGGGAATTAATGGCACAGCCCTCACACGACCTGACCGGCAAGGTGATGTTCGTGACCGGCGCCGGTAGAGGCATCGGCAGGGGTATCGCCGAGGTCGCCGCAGAGTGCGGTGCAGACGTTGCCATCAACGCCTTGACGAACCGGTACGTGAACGAGCTTGCAGCGCGCATCGCCGACGACACCGGTCGACGAGTCGTGCCGATTATCGGTGACGTGACGACTCCAACGGGTGCCCGCGCCGCTGTCGAGTCGGTCATTGGCGAATTCGGCCGGATCGACGTGCTCGTGAACAACCTCGGTGACGCGATCGGCAAACCGCTCGTCGCCCTGCCCGGAGACGAGCGAGAGGCGATGACCGACGAAGAGGTCGAGACGGTGATGGGCCTCAACCTCTCCGCGACGATCGCCTGCACCAGAGCCGCAGGCGCCGCGATGCTCGAGCGCCGAAGCGGCTCGATCATCAACATCTCCTCATTCGCGGCGCTCCGCGGCGGAGTCAACACCGTCATCTACGCGACTGCAAAGACCGCTCTAACCGGGTTCACGAGAGCTCTCGCGCTCGAGTGGGCACCCTTTGGCGTCCACGTGAACGCAGTCGCGCCAGGCAGTTTCCCCGATCCCGTCACCTCCGGCGACCGCTACGAAGCCTCCATGGCACGAGCGGCCACCAACACACCTATCGGCCGTGGTGGCGACGTACGCGAGATCGGCTACGCGGTCGCCTTTTTGGCCTCTACTGAGGCCGACTACATCGTCGGTCAGACACTCGCCGTAGACGGTGGCGTTAGTCTCCTCTGACGCGTAACTGACGCAATGGGCCACTGGCCGCGAGCCGTGCCTCCACAGCCGGAGTGGGCCGAGAGAGTTTCGAAGGAGCCCGCAGTGCTTGATCGCTACTACGTCGTCACCGATGCGACAGGCAGAGCACGCAACGGGGAGATCGAGCGGCACTTCGAGCTCCATGAAGGTGCAGGTCCCGACGAAGGCGGTCCGGTCGCGCTGGTGGACGTGGCGACGTTGCTGACCTGCCTCGACGAGGTCATCTTCGAAGCTGAGCCCATCGGAGCGACCTCTGAGGCCTCACCTGGAACCTGGCATGCGGACGACGCGCGCCTCATTCGCCGCACCCCCTGGGATGCGCGATCGGCTGCGTCATTCGCGCTCAGCTGCGTCGAGCACGTAATCGGCGACGACCGGAACATCGAGATCCCAGGCGGTCAGGCGCTCGGAGCGGTACTCGACGATGCGAAGCGCTTCCTCGAAGAGTCCGGCGGCGAACGCGAGGGGCGATTGGCCAAGCTCTCACGACTAGCTACCGCGCGTCGACTGCACCGATCGGGCGAGCACATCGGTGACCTTGCTCGCGGCCGTCTCGGCGAGGACCTCGCGGACGAGATCACGATAACGAGCGATCCGGCCTGGACACTGCTCGCCTCGAGTGTCGACGCAGTCTTCGCGGTGGTCGAGGCACTCCGCCACGTCGCGCTCCCGAACTACGTCAGCGATCACGAAGACGCTGGCGGCGCGCGCGACACGAGCGACGGAGAGTCCTTCATACCAAGCTTCTGGCCGAGCCCGTGGGGGAATTTCGCGACCGGAGCCGAACACGAGTCGACCTATGTCCCGACCTCCCTCCTCGCCAGGGAGGCCGCCCTACGCGCTCGCGAGACGGTCACCGATCGCAACGGCGAGGCCGCCGGGACTGCCGAGGCCGCCTGGCAAGTAACGCTCCTGGAGTCGGTTCTCGAGAATCGCTAGCTCCTCTTCGCTCCCTCGAAGCTCGCGAGGGACCTCCGCAGTTCCGAACGAAACACGCATCCTTTGACACCACGCATCTGTCAGGTAGGAATGGAAGATGACAAGAGGCAACGACCGCGGCGTCACCCCCCAGAGCGAAGACTTCTCTGCTTGGTACAACGAGCTCGTCCTTCGTGCCGAGCTGGCAGACCGTGGACCCGTCCGGGGAACCATGGTCATTCGACCTTACGGCTACCGCATCTGGGAGCTTCTGCAGCGCGAGCTTGACGATCGGATCAAAGCGACCGGCCACGAGAACGCCTACTTCCCGCTCTTGATCCCGCAGAGCTATTTCACCCGCGAGGCCGAACACGTCGAGGGGTTCGCTCCCGAACTTGCCGTCGTGACGCACGCGGGTGGCGAGGAGCTGGACGAGCCACTCGTCGTGCGGCCCACCTCGGAGGCGGTGATCGGCGAGATGTTCTCCCGCTGGATCGACTCCTACCGCGACCTCCCGCTACTGATCAACCAGTGGGCGAACGTTGTCAGATGGGAGCTGCGTCCAAGGCTGTTTCTTCGAACGACGGAGTTCTTATGGCAAGAGGGCCATACCGCGCACGCGACGCACGAAGAAGCGACCGTCGAGACGCTGCTGGCGAGTGAGATCTACGCGGAAGTCGCTCGCGACGTAGCGGCGATGCCGGTGCTCGTCGGCGATAAGACCGAGCGCGAGCGCTTCGCCGGCGCCCAGCGAACTGTCAGCCTGGAGGCGATGATGCGCGACGGCCGCGCACTCCAAGCCGGAACATCGCACTATCTCGGGACGAACTTCGCGACGGCGTTCAACATCAAGTTCACGAGCGCAACCGGGGTCGAAGAGCTCGCTCACACCACCTCGTGGGGCATGAGCTCTCGCATGATCGGCGGGATCATCATGTGCCATGGCGACGATCGCGGCCTGATCCTGCCGCCCAAGCTCGCACCCATCGAAGTCGTGATAGTTCCGATCGGCAAACCTGCCGACATCGCTGCTGTTCTCGAAGTCGCGACAGATCTGGCCACCCAACTGCGCGATGTCGGCGTCAGGGTGAAGGTCGACGACCGCGAGGGCGCCTCGCCTGGCTTCAAGTTCAACTACTGGGAGCTCCGGGGGGTCCCACTTCGGATAGAGATCGGCCCACGAGACCTCGCTGCGAACGTAGTGACCCTCGCTAATCGACTAAGCGGAGAGAAAGAGCAGCTCGGCATCGACTCTGTGGCTTCAGGAATGCGCGACCGGCTGAGCGAGTTTCAAGATGCGCTCTACGAACGTGCGAAGGGGTTCCGCGACGAGCACACCGTGACGACGGACAGCTACGAGGAGTTCACTGCCGCGGTAGCGCAGGGTTTCGCGCTCGCACACTTCTGCGGGGATGAAGCATGTGAGCAAAAGATCAAAGACGACACCACCGCGACGCCACGGGTGATCCCGTTCGACGTTGTGGCAGAGACCGGCAACTGCATCGTCTGTGGATCCGCATCGATGTTTCCGACACGGGTGGTGTTCGCGAGGGCGTACTAACGAGCTCGCGACTAGGTCGCGCTCAGACCTTGATCTTTGACCGGAGTGCGATCAGGGACTCGGCGATCTGTACGGTGTTCAGCGCGGCGCCCTTGCGGAGGTTGTCACCGCAGACGAACAGGCTAAGCGTGTGGTCGTCGATCGCGTCCTGGCGGATTCGCCCGACGATCGATTTGTCGGTTCCGGTGACGTCGATCGGCGTTGGAATCTCCGCGAGCATTACGCCTGGAGCGTCACGAAGCAGTGCGCGAGCGCCCTCAGGGGAGATCTGGGACGCGAATCGAGCGGAGATCGCGAGCGAGTGCCCGGTGTAGACCGGAACCCGCACGCAGATCGTATCGACGAGCAGATCGGGAATGCTCAAGATCTTGCGGCTCTCGTCTCGAAACTTCCGCTCCTCGTCGGTCTCCTCGGAGCCGTCGCTGAGCAAGGCACCAACGAGCGGAATGACGTTGAAGGCGATCGAGGCAGGGAAGACCGAGTGCGCCGGAAACGCAACTGCGTCGCTTCGAAATGTCAGGCCCGCCGCGTCGTTCGAAACCGAACGTGCCTGCTCATCGAGTTCGTCGACGCCGGCCAACCCGGCTCCGGAGACCGCTTGGTAGGTGGCTACCCGGGCGCTGAGGAGCTGCCCTCGATCGTGGAGCGGCTTGAGGACCGGCATCGCGACCATTGTGGTGCAGTTCGGATTCGCGACGATTCCCTTCGGGATATCGCGTAAGGCCTCCTCGTTCACCTCGGGCACGACGAGTGGGACGTCAGGGTCCATACGCCAGGCAGAGGAGTTGTCGATGACGATTGCGCCCGCAGCTGCAACCCGTGGCGCAAACTCCCGCGAGGCGTACTTCCCACAGCTGAAGATCGCGATGTCGAGTCCCTCGAAGGAAGCGGTCGCCAAGTCCTCGACGGGCACCTCATCTCCGGCAAAGGCAATCGTCGTGCCTGCCGAGCGAGCAGAGGCGAAGAAGCGAGCCGTCGTTATCGGAAACCCCCGCTCGAGGAGGATCGACCGCACGACCGAGCCCACCTGGCCGGTAGCACCAAAAATCCCGATGTTCATGCAGCGCAGTCTATTCGTCGAGCGCGAGTTTTCCTCGACTGGGACTAGCTACTGCCTCCGAGGTCAGCAACATCGACCTGGTCAAAGGGCCGAAAACTCGACCCCACGAGCCAGAAACAGCTAGCCCTTGTCCAGCTCGAACGCGCTGTGCAGGCTTCGAACGGCGTCGTCTGCCCGATCGGCCGCGACCATGCAGGAGATACGGATCGGTGAGGTGGAGATCATCTCGATGTTGATCCCCTCACGGGCGAGCGCCTCGAACATCGTCGCGGTGACCCCTGGATTCGTCTTCATCCCCGCACCTACCACCGAGACCTGAGCGACGTTCTCGTCAATCGAGACGCTCTCGGCACCAAGTGAGCCGCTAAGTGCCTGGGTCACCCTGGTAGCTGCTGCGAGCTCGTGCTTTGGCACCGTGAAGGAGATGTCCGTCGTGCCGTCATGGGAGGTGTTCTGCACGATCATGTCGACGTTGACGAGCTCCTCGGCGAGGCCACGAAACAGTGATGCAGCGATACCTGGGTGGTCCGGCACGCGCGTGATCGTCAACTTCACCTCCGAGGTATCGCTCGTCACCGTAGAAACGATCGGCTGCTCCATGTTCTGATCCTCCTCAGTGACCCAGGTTCCGGTCTCCCACGTGAAACTGGACCTGACGTGTAGCCGTACGTGATGATTCGCCGCGAACTCCACGGATCGAAGTGCGAGCACCTTGCCGCCGGTAGCTGCGATCTCCAACATCTCGTCGAACGAGATCGAGGCGAGGCGACGTGCGTTTGGTACGACGCGGGGGTCGGCGGAGAACACGCCCGGCACATCGGTGTAGATCTCGCAGCGCACTGCACCAAGCGCCGCTGCGAGCGCGACCGCCGTCGTGTCCGACCCGCCCCTGCCGAGCGTGGTGACGTCGCGCTCGATCGAGACGCCCTGAAACCCGGCGACGATCGGGACGATGCCGGACGCCAGCGCTTCGATCAGGCGCGCTGGCCGGATCTCGAGGATCCGGGCCTTGGTGTGCGCAGTGTCGGTGATGATGCCTGCCTGCGATCCAGTAAAAGACGCTGACGCGACACCGAGGTCGGCGAGTGCCATCGCGACTAGCGCCATCGAGATGCGCTCTCCCGACGTCAGCAACATGTCGAGCTCACGACCTGGATGAACCGAGCTGACGTCGCTACTCAGTCGAATGAGATCATCGGTGGTCTTGCCCATAGCAGAGACCACGACCACCACTTCGTCGCCGGAGCGTCGCGTTCTCGCGATGTGATCGGCGACTGCTCGGATTCGGTCGGCGTCAGCGACAGAGCTGCCTCCGAACTTCTGCACAGCGAGCGGCACGGCCACAACCTACTCTGCGGTCTGGGCTAACTTCGCGGTCCATGCCGAGCGAAAAGCGGGCCCGCCAGCGCGCCCTTCGAGATCAAAAGCTTGCCGTCCAGGAGCGGCACAACCGGCGGGCACGCAACACCCGACGGTCAGTCACCCTCGTAATCGCGATCGGCGTCATCATCGCCCTGGTCGCCCTCCTCTCTAGCGGAGGGTCCAAAAAGCCGACGGCCGCCAAGTCCACGACGACCACAGCGGCGGTGACGACCACAACCGCGACCACACTGCCGGTCTCGAAGACGGCGATCGCTCCGGTCTGTCCTCCAGCTACCGCGGCTGGCGCGGCGAAGCGGGTGATCGCGTTCACCACGGCACCGCCGGTCTGTGTCGCAGCGAACTCGGTGTTTAACGCCACCGTCGTCACCGACGTCGGGACCTTCGTCATCCACATGACGACCGCCTCGTCGCCAGCCGCAGTCAACAACTTTGTCTTCCTCGCCCGCTACCACTTCTATAACGGGATCATCTTCCAGCGCGTCATCCCTAACTTCATTGTCCAAGGCGGCGACCCGACAGGAACCGGAGCGGGTGGCCCCGGCTACAGCTTCACTGGGAACAAACCGCCGGCCTCGTGCGTCGCCAAGGGTGACTGCTACGCGACCGGCGACGTGGCGCTCGCCAACAGCAACAGCGAGTTGTCAACCGATAGCAGTCAGTTCTTCATCGTCGTACCAGGCGGTGCGAGCAATCTCGCCGACAGCTACACCGTGTTAGGGCAGGTGACGAGCGGCATGAATGTCGTCGAGAAGATCGCCGCTGACGGCAACAGCGTCGCCGCCGACGGCGGCGTGCCACCAAAGGTCACCCACCACATGATCTCCGTAACGGTCCAACAGATCAGCGCGTAACAACTACCGAAAGTAGGAAGCGATGCCAGAGGAGTGCCCACCAGCAGACGGATCTGCCCCGAAGACGCAGCACTTCGACGAGGAGCCGCCAATGTGCATCGACCCTGCGAAGCGCTACACCGCCCTCATGGAAACGTCCAAGGGCTCGATCACATTCGCGCTCGACCCGATCGGCGCGCCGAAGACCGCCAACAACTTTGTCTTCCTCGCCCGCTACCACTACTTCGACGGCGTCGCGTTCCACCGGATCATCCCGGGCTTCGTCATCCAAGGCGGTGACCCTACGGGGAACGGCACCGGCGGACCCGGCTACCGCTTCGGCGACGAACTGCCGAAGGCCGGCAGGTACGAGATCGGCTCCCTGGCGATGGCGAACGCCGGACCGAACACCAACGGCAGCCAGTTCTTCATCATCTCCGGCCAATCAGGTGTCCAACTCCCACCGCTTTACGCACTCTTTGGCAAAGCAGTGAGCGGCCTCGAGGTCATCCCAGCCCTCGAGAAAGCAGGCACATCCTCGGGTGCGCCGCGCGAGCGCGTCGAAATCGTCAGCGTCACGATCACCGAGTCCGACTAAGGCCGCGCGCCCTCGCGACGCGGACCTGTGAGCCCAGCAGGCCACCAGATGTGGCTAGCCGAGCGGCTTTCCAGCAAGGGCGGCCAAATCGGAGATCTTGGCACCTTCGAAGACGGTAACCGAGCCCTCCGAACGCCAGATGCCATCGGGCTCTCTGACCACGCCACCGTCTTGACCAATCGCGACGACTGGACAGTCGAGCGTTGCGAGCGCGAGCGTGCGCTCGAGGCTGGCATCGAGCTCACCGCGGTAGCCGGTATATACAGACATGTCGCGCACGAGTCCGAGGCCAACGGTCAGCGCGCCGCCACGGGGGTCGACCATCGGATCGGACAAGACGCTCGCGCCGCCCTCTGCCCCGATGATCGTCGCTCCGCTTCGCCAGGCCGACACCAGCGCAGCAAAGACGAGTGAGTCTTTCATCACCGACATCAAATGCAGCGGTGAGCCACCGACGAGGCAGATCAGTCGGGCATCGCGTACGACGTCGGCATACTCGGCAAGACCTGCATCCCGCCTCGTCAGGACCAGCACGGGCCGGACGCTCGCACCCACGGCGCCAAGTTCGCCGGCGAGCCTCGCCACCGCTGACGAAGGGCCCTCATAGGCTGCCGCAGTAGGAAGGACGACCACGTCGCCGCCGGAGATCTTGACGAGTTCGCCCGCAATTCCGCCATCGCGCGCCCAGGCGACTCCGCCGAAGAGAGCCAGTGCTCCCGGTTGGTCTGGCACGCCGCGACCTTAGATCTTGGGCGGCGCGACGAACGAGACCGCGACCACCTTGCCGCTCACAATCGTTAACTCCGCGGTAGCCGCCTTTTCAAAGTTTGGCTCGGACGAGGGAATGGCTCCAGCAGTGAGCGCGACGTCGACCATGCCAACCATCACGTCTTGATGGGTGCATGCCACAAGGCCGCCGATCTCGCCGGTGAGCTCGACCAGCTGGTAAAGCGCCTCATCTGCGGGCTCGCCTTCGACCAACCAGCTCGCAAGCATCATCGCCCGGCGGAGCCGGGCCGAAGTTGGCGAGATCGTCTCGACGCACCGGAGGTAGGGGCTCGTGATTAGATCGAGCGTGAAATCGCTCAGCCGCTTGGCGAGCGCGTTCGACTGCCTCCTTCCCTGACGAGTGAGTGGCCGGAGCGAGTCGTCGCCGACGAAGCGCTCCCGATCACCCGCCTCGGCGTGTCGGATGACGGACAGAACCTGTACCTGCGCGGACTTTGTCATCAACTAGTTCGCCGCAACGCCGATGAGCGAGCCGACGAGATACGTGACACCGCCGGCCGCTGCGCAGATACCAAGCGATCGAAACGATGAGTACAGCCTCGAGCGACCGGTGAAGTGCGCGAGCACCACTCCCACTGTCAAGGCAGCGAGACCTGCAAGCGCTATCGAGACCAGCACGGCCGTCGACCTGCTCGAACCCGACAGAAATGGCGCGAGTGGAATGAACGCACCGATCGCGAAGGTCACAAAAGAAGCGATCGACGCCTGGATCGGAGAGCCGAGTGCCGACGGGTCGATGCCCAGTTCCTCTCTCGCGTGCGTCGAGAGCGCCGACTCCGGAGAGGCCATCAGCTCGACGACGACTCGGTGTGCGACCTCGGGCGAAACGCCGCGCTGTAAGTAGATCAGCTCGAGCTCGCGCTGCTCAGCATCAGGATGGTTGCGCAGCTCGATTCGTTCGAGGTCGAGTTCGCGCTCGAGCGCCTCTTGCTGGCCGCGCATCGAGACGTACTCACCTGCCGCCATCGAAAATGCGCCGCCCATCAGGCCCGCGAGTCCCGCGAGGCGAATGACGCCGGTGGTCGGATGGGCGCCCGCGATTCCAAGCACCAGTGAGACATTTGAGACCAGCCCGTCGCTGACACCAAAGATCGCTGCCCGGAATCCGCCGCCGCGCAGGTCGCGATGGTGCACCGGCGCAGCATGATCAAGGTCGGCACCGCCAGTTTCGCCGAAAAGACGCTCAAAGAGCTTGCGCGGTCCCGCAACAACTCCAGGCATGACACGAGCCTACCGTTCGCCCTCGGCCGAGAAGTCTCCGATGTTGGGCTGAAATCCACCGCTTCGCCGCTCAACCAAAAGTTCGCCGCATCGTCAGCTTGTGTTCACCGCGGACATATCAGGCCTTCACTCCCGCCGGTAAGGATGCAGCCGGAGGCCAGATGAGCGAGAGCGCGACCGATAGTTCGACCCTCGTCAGCCGCGAGTACCAACCAAATCTCTTGAAGGTCCTTGTTGTAGAGGACGACGAGTCGCACGTCCTCGCTCTCACCATCGGACTCGAGCGGGAGAACTTCGCTGTCAGCGCTGTCTCGGACGGGCGCGACGCCGTGTCAGCCGCACTTTCGCTTCGGCCCGACGTCATTCTTCTCGACGTGATGCTGCCAGGCATCTCTGGACTCGACGTCTGCAAGGAGCTACGGCTTCGGGGATTCACGACTCCGATCATCATGGTCAGCGCACGTTCTGAGGAGCTCGACGTCGTCGTGGGCATCGAGGTAGGCGCGGATGACTACGTCGCCAAGCCGTACCGGATCCGAGAACTCGTGGCGCGCATCGGTGCGATTATGCGCCGACGTCGGATCGCGGCGATCGACGATGGAACCTCACCCGGCCAGATCTCCGAGGAGGGCGACCACGTCCTTAGAGTCGGCGACGTCGTACTCGATGCAGCTCGCCACGAAGTCTTCGTCCGGTCAGTTCAGGTACAACTCCCACTTCGGGAGTTCCAGGTGCTGCGTGAGCTCCTCGAACATCCCGGGAAGGTCATCTCTCGCGACGACCTGTTGAATCGCATCTGGGGCTTCGACTACGACGGCGACCCCCGCATCGTGGCGACGATCGTCGGTCGACTGCGCGCCCGTATCGAGCGGAGCCCCGACGAACAGATTCACATCTCGACGATCCGAGGCGTTGGGTACCGCTTCAATGACCGCTTCTAGACGATCCCGGGAAGCCGCTCCGAGCCACCTGCTCCGAACGGCACCTGGTTGTAGAGTAAGCACAGTCATGAGCGACCTGAGCGACATCTCCGCCGCTGAGCTCCGTGCGGTCTTGTTGGAGGTCGTCCGGCTTCGCGGGTACACCAGGGCCGCCGAGCCATTCACACTCTCCTCTGGCGGCACGAGCCTCGACTACGTGGACATGCGGCGCGCGGTCGCGAACGGTGCGGACCTGGCATTGGCTGCAGAAGCGGTTCTCGCGACGCTTGCCGAGTCCGAGGTCGAATTCAGCACCATCGGCGGGATGACCATGGGTGCCGATCCCGTCGCGCACGCCGTCGCCATGCTCGGCGACAAGAGCTGGTATTCGGTTCGAAAAGCCGAAAAGGACCACGGCGCGAAAAACCGTGTCGAGGGGGCACACCTTTCCAAGGGCGCAACCGCAGTGGTCTTCGAGGACACGGTATCCACCGGCAGGTCGGTTCTCGAAGCACTCGACGTCGTCCTCGAAAGTGGCGCCACGGTAGCGGCGGCAGTCACTCTGCTCGATCGCGGGGAAGCAGCGAGGGCATCCTTCGCCGAGCGTTCGGTGCGCTACATTCCGCTGCTGACCTACGAGGATCTCGGGATCGTGCCCCTCAAGTAGTCGGCCGCACAGCTAGACGTCATCGTCGAGCAGGCGAAGTGCATCCGAGAGAGAAACAACTCGAGTGCGCAGCTAGGCGATGTGAACGCGGTCCACGAATGCCGCTCTTGAGTCCTTTCGCGACGCGAAACACGTCATGATTGGGCTATGGCGCTTCGAATCGAGGACTACGCAATCATCGGTGACACTACGACCGCGGCGTTGGTTGGGCGCGACGGTTCAATCGACTGGTTCTGTGCGCCACGCTTCGATTCAGCTGCGAGTTTCGCGGCGCTCGTCGGCGACGAGGGTGACGGCTTTTGGCGGATTGCGCCAAAAGAGAGCGACAGCGCGGGATCTGGGGCGCCGATGCTCTCCTCGTCGCGGCAGTACGTCCACGACACGCTGGTCTTACAGACCGAGTTCACCACCTCCACCGGCGTCGTTCGAGTAACCGACTGCATGCCGGTCAACACCCCTTCACCGCAGATCATGCGGATGGTGGAAGGCGTCTCTGGACGGGTCGATATGCGGATGGACCTCGTCGTCCGCTTTGGCTATGGCGACATCGTTCCGTGGGTGTGGCAACAAAACGGGCTGCTGCTCTTCGTAGCAGGGCCTGACGCCCTCTCGCTTTGGAGCCCGGTCCACACCCGCGGCGAAGATCTGAGCTCGGTAGCTGAGTTCTCCATCGAAGCAGGCCAGCAAACTCCATTTGTGCTGTCGTACTACCCCTCGCACACCGCACCGCCGCACCCTGTCGACGTTGGCTACTCGATAGCGGAGACGACGCGCTGGTGGACGGACTGGTCGGCGCTCACGACCTGCAAGGAGGGGCCGTGGCGAGATGCGGTCGTCCGCAGTGCCATCACCCTCAAGGCGATGACCTACGCGCCAACAGGCGGGATCGTCGCCGCGGTAACCACGTCGCTTCCAGAGACGCTTGGGGGCTCCCGGAACTGGGACTACCGATACTGCTGGCTTAGAGATGCGACGCTCACGCTGGCGGCGCTCAACGCGGCGGGGTTTCACGAAGAAGCGCTTTCGTGGCGAGACTGGTTGCTTCGCGCCGTCGCTGGCGAGCCGTCGAAGTTGCAGATCATGTACGGCGCCGCTGGCGAGCGATCACTCATTGAGGCCGAGATCGAGTGGCTCGGCGGCTACGAAGGGGCCAAACCCGTTCGGATCGGCAATCAGGCCTCAACGCAGTACCAGCTCGACGTCTATGGCGAAGTGATTGGCGCACTCCATGAGTCCCGTCGTTTCGGCATGGACCTCGGCCCCTCGTGGCAGCTCGAACTGATGCTGCTCGACTTTCTTGAAACCGGTTGGCGTGAACCCGACGACGGTATTTGGGAGGTACGCGGCCCGCGGCGTCACTTCACGCACTCCAAGGTGATGGCGTGGGTGGCAATGGACCGAGCGGTGAAAGACGTCGAGGAGTTCGGTTTCGAAGGACCAGTCGAGCGCTGGAGGTCGATCCGAGACGAGATCAAGGCCGAGGTCCTCGAGAAGGGCTTCGACAAGGAGCGAAATACCTTCACGCAGTACTACGGCTCGGACGCCCTCGACGCCAGCGTCCTTATGGTCCCACTCGTCGGCTTCTTGCCACCAAAAGACCCCCGGGTCGTCGGGACGGTCGACGCGATCCAAAAGAACCTCTCGCGCGACGGGTTCATCCTCCGATACGACGCGGAGAACGCGAGTGCTACCGATGGTCTGGTCGGGCGAGAAGGTGCCTTCCTCGCCTGCTCGTTCTGGATGGTCGACAACCTTGAGATGATCGGCCGTCACGACGAAGCAGTCGAGCTCTTCGAGAAGCTCCTGGCGCTTCGAAATGACGTCGGACTCCTTTCCGAAGAGTACGACCACGTAACCAAGCGCCAGGTTGGCAACTTTCCCCAGGCGTTCTCACACATCTCGCTCGTCAACTCCGCGGTGAGCCTCTCGGACCCGTCGCATTGGCAAGACGTCAGCGAGCAGACTCACCGCGCCCGCGCGGAGGGCAAAGCAGTCGACTCTCCGCCGAAGGTCCGACATAGAAATGCCCGGCTAAAGCGCGAAGCTCGCTGGCGCCACCGGGATGCCCACTAGGCGATTTCGGTATCTCGGGATCGAGATCCACGATCAGAGCCCGGTCCAAGAGAAGAGAGAGACCTAATGAAGGCACTTACCGTCCTGCCACTCACCGCCAAGTCCGCCCGCATCGACGAAATGGCTGAGCCGAACGTCGCGGATGGCGACGTACTTGTCGAGACGATCGCGGTCGGGATCTGCGGCACGGACCTCGAGATCATCGCCGGAGACTACGGCTGGAGCCCACCTGGCGAAGAGCGGCTGGTTCTCGGCCATGAGTCCATCGGCCGCGTCCTCGAAGCACCGAGCGGCGGGACCTTGCACGCGGGTGATCTCGTCGTTGGCATCGTTCGCCGTCCAGATCCTGTGCCCTGCTACGCGTGCGCCAAGGGCGAATGGGATGCCTGCCGCAACGGCGAGTACACCGAGCACGGCATCAAGTCGCTGCACGGCTTCATGCGAGAGCGATACCGCGCGGGCACCGACGCGCTGCTAGCTGTCGACGCCAGCCTCTCGCACCGTGGTGTGCTGATGGAGCCGACGACCATCGTCGCCAAGGCCTGGGAACAGACACTCGCGGCCGGGCACCGCGCGATCTGGGAGCCTGCGAGCGTGACCGTCCTTGGCGCAGGGCCGATCGGCCTGCTCGCGGCCATGATCGGAAGGCAGCTTGGGTTCGAAATCACGGTCGTCGACCGCGTCGAAGACGGACCAAAGCCCGGTCTCGTAGCGTCACTCGGTGCTACCTACCACGCAGGGTCGATCACGGACCTCGCCGACGCCGACATCGTCCTCGAATGCACAGGGGTTCCGAGCCTCATCCCACAAGCCATCGAGAAGACGGCCAACGGCGGCGTCACCTGCCTCGCCGGCGTCTCGCCGATCGGTTCCAACCTCACCTTCGATCTCGGCGCGCTCGCTCGGGAGATGGTGCTCGAAAACAAGGCGGTCATCGGCTCGGTGAACGCGAATCGGCGCCACTACGAGGCCGCTGCAGCGGCGCTCGCCAAGGCCGACCAGAGCTGGCTCGACGGACTCATCACGAGAAGCGTCCCGCTCGAGGAGTTCGCCACCGCATTCGTGCACGGCGACAACGACGTCAAGGTCGTGCTCGCGCTCCCGGCTACGGCCTAACGCGCCAGTCGCTCAGCTCTGGTCGAAAAGCGTTCGAAGCTCGTCCAAACTGACGGCACCGTCGACACTCACGTTGGCGGGGGTGTGCGCCGGATCCAATCGGCCCGAAATCAGGCGGAGGAGCGCTTCGCCTGGGATCGCCACGCTTCCGTCGGCCGCGGATCCGTCATCGATCGTCACCGCCTCCGGCTCGATCGAAAGCGCGAAGCGCTGATCTGGCTCGACCGTTCTCACCTCGAGGCGAACCGGCGCTGCGGCCGGCTTGGCACCATGAGCGGACCGTCCGATCCGATCGGGAACGCGTCCAACAAGTAGCGCAGTCGCCGGTGGGAAGACGACCGCAGCGGGGTCGTTCATCACCGCGATGTCCCACGTGTGCACCGCATGCTCGAACAGGCGCATCGCGATGTAGCCCGACGCATCGAGCTCACGACCCATCATCGGCACCCGCAACGCATCAAGCTCGGTGTCGTCAAGGCTCTCCCACTTAGCGATGTAGGCAGCATCAGATAGCAGCGAGTCGCTCGCTTGTGCCTCCGGGCTCTTCGCGTTCCACACGTCCCAAATCTCGACATATCGCTCGCGATCTGGCGGAGGTCCACCAGCGAGTGCTGCGTTCAAGTTGAGCAGCCCGATCTCGGCGCCGCTTCCAAGGTGCGACAGCACCTGCGCGATCGCCCAGTCCGAGCAGTAGGAGGGATCTGTCACCGCGCCCGCTGCCGCGACGACCTCCTTCAGGTTCGAGTGGGACGCAGCCAGCGTCTCAACGGCGCTGCGATGTCCTTCTGTCATGACGATCCCCCATCTGCGCGCGCCATCGGATCAGGCGCTTTCGGGCAGGCTACCCGCGATCATCTAGAGCAGGTCACGACCCGTTCGCCCGATAGCGGCTGGCGACGACCCGTTGAGCCAACGAGGCGAGGAGTCTCCCTCGCCGGTCACAAACGGCCGCGCCCTAAACAGAGGGGACCTGGCCAGGCCGTCCCGGTATCGCCGCGGGCGGAGGGCTCGGCCCGACGTGATGCCGGGCCGGCCCTTCACGCGGAGGAGGTGGGATTTGAACCCACGGACCCTTGCAGGTCAACGGTTTTCGAGACCGTCCGATTCGGCCGCTCTCGCACTCCTCCGCCCGCAAAGGTAGTTGACGCGTCTCGCTCAGATTCCAGGACCGGGCAGGTCGCGGGGGCTCCGACTACGAAGCGATGCAAAGAACGCGCTGAGCTGCCCCGATGCTTCCTGCTCCAACACCCCACCGGAGGTCGCAATCTCGCGACCCATGCGGGGATCGGCGAGAAGGTTGTAACGCGAACCGCATGCACCGGCCTTCGGATCGAATGCCGCGAATACGAGCCGCCCGAGGCCGGCTACAAGCAGCGCTCCCGCGCACATCGCGCATGGCTCGAGCGTCACGACGAGCACGCAGTCCCCAAGCTCGAAACGACCAAACGATGCCGTGGCGGCGCGAATCGCAAGGATCTCGGCATGCGCGGTCGGGTCGGATCGGAGCTCGCGCTCATTGTGAGCCTGCGCTACGACCTCGTCTCCACACAGCACAACTGCTCCAACTGGAACGTCACCCATCAGCGGTGACAGCTCTGCTTCTGCGAGCGCTACCCGCATCGCCGCTACGTCGTCCACGGTTCCTCCACCACTCTTTTGTCCACGACTAACCCTTCAATGCCGCGTTGGTCGCCCGCATCGAAAGTGCCACACCGGAACGGGTAAGGAGCGCCAAAAACGCGAGAGCGGCGATCACGACTGCCATCGGAAGTGCACTCGTCGTGCCGAAGGCACCAACTAGTGGCGCGCACGCCGCGCCGATCAGGAACTGGAGTACGCCGAGGAGTCCGCTCGCGCTGCCGGCGATGTGGGGATACTCCGCCATCGCCAACGCGGTCGCCGATGGCATCACGACGCCAACTGCCGAGACGGCTACGAACAACGACGGTAGTACTCCGGCGAGCCCGAAATGCGCTGTCACCGAGACGACTAGACCCGCGGCACCAACTCCAGAGGCCCACACGCCCGACGACAGCAGCCGCGCCGGACCGAGCCGCGCGGCGGCCACGGAGCTGATCTGACTCGCTGCGACGATCCCCGCGGCATTCGCCGCGAATATCAAGGAGAAGACCTGCGGTGAGAGGTGAAAGATGTTCTCGATGACAAACGAGCCGCCGGAGATGTAGGCGAACATAGCGCCGATCACGAAGCCAGCGACCAGCGCGTAGCCCATGAACGAGGTGTCCTTAGCGAGCACCACGAACGACTCGACGGTGGCTTTCAGCCCACCGGTGCTGCGCGCCGTGACCGGGTGAGTCTCGCTGAGGAGCAATGCGCCGGCTACGAAGAGCACCACTCCGGCCAGCCCGAGCACGACGAAGATGAGCCGCCAACTTCCTACCCGAAGAAGTTGGGCGCCGAGAACCGGGGCGACTGCGGGAAAGAATCCATTCACGATCTGCAACATCGAAAAAAGACGTACCGCTTCGGCTCCCGAACGCAGGTCTCGCACCATCGCCCTCGAGATCACGATCCCCGCCGCGCCGGCGGCGCCTTGTACGAAGCGGAGCGTCGTAAAGAGCCATAGCGACGTCGCGACTGCGCAAGCGAACGAAGCGATCACGTACAACCCGACGCCGACCAGCATCGGACGCAGGCGTCCGACTCGATCGCTCAACGGCCCGATGACAACCTGGCCAAGCGCGAGCCCGACAAGGCATGCGGTGAGAGTTAGCTGCGCGGCCGACGCCGACGAACCGAAGTGTCGTTGCAGCGCCGGCAGTCCAGGGAGGTACATGTCAATCGAGAGCGGAGCGAAGCCGCTGAGTGCGCCAATTACGACGACGACTCGCAGCGGCAACTTCTCTTCGGCTTGCAGCTGAAGCTCCTGATGGATCGGTCTCTCCTCGCCGTTCGACCTGATTTGGGGCGCTTCGCACGCTACCGTCGCTTCGTACACACCCTCTTCTTGTCCCCCCTCGAATCGCAACAAGGACAGTCCGATGCCTGCAGTAGGTGAAAACGACACGATGCGGTCGCGGGCTACGGCGGTACTCAAAACACCAGGTGGGACGCTGTTACTGCTCCGCGGTTTCCTCGGCATCACCTTCACGTTCGCCGGTCTCGAGAAACTCTCGAACCCCGATTTCTTCAAGACCAGCGCGCCCGCGTCATTTGCCGCACAGGTGCGCGGCGCGATCTTGACGAGCCCGCTTCACGGCGCCCTTCGACCGGCTCTCCATGCGCCGGTACTCGTCGCGCTACTCGTCGCCTTCGGCGAACTTGCTGTCGGTCTCGGAACGCTGGTCGGCCTTTTCGGGAGAGTCGCCGGAACCGGCGGAGCGCTGCTTTCGCTCTCGTTCTTTCTCACCGTCAGCTTTCACGACAGTCCGTACTACTACGGCGCTGACATCGTGTTCCTATTCGCCTGGACACCGTTTCTCCTCGGCGGCTCCGGCGAATTCTCCCTCGATGCGGTGCTCGCGCGCGTTGGGACATCGGCCGCTCGTGTGGGCGATAGCGCCATCGATCGCCGAACCGCGCTCCGAAGGACAAGCGTGGCGGGCGGGCTCGGAGCTTTCGCCCTCACGCTCGGGGCCGTGGACAACGTGCTCGGCTCGCATTTCTCGAAGTCCTCCGCCACAGCCAGTTCAGCCACCACGACCACGAGCACCTCCTCCCCCGACACTTCGACTTCTAGACCCACCGAGGGCACCCCTACGACCGCTGCACCTTCGGGAACCGAAATCGGACTCGCCTCGGCGATCCCAATCGGCGGCGTGCTCGCATTCACTTGTCAGGCCCAGGGCATACCGGCCTACTGCGTCCACAAGAGCGCCGGCGACTTCGTTGCGTTCTCCGCGATCTGTACCCATGCTGGCTGCACCGTCGGCTTCGACCAGTCAGCTACGAGATTCGTTTGCCCCTGCCACGGGTCGATCTACAACGCTTCGACGGGCGCCGTGATATCGGGTCCAGCGCCGCTCCCGCTTCCGTCAATCGGCGTACAACTCTCAGCGAGCGGCGAGCTCTACGCGACCGACTAGCGCACGGTCAAGTGGGTGCGTCCAACAAGCGGCTGCCACACGGGCATTCGGCGCTGAATCTCTCCAGCTGAGCGCAGGACTGGCTATCGCCAAGGCGCTCGCCGCGCGGCGCGGGGTGATCGTGGTGAGACAGTCAACGGCGTCGCGTCCGCAGCAGAGAAATCTCTCCGAGCGATGCCGGGAGGGCAGTACGCGGCGGAGGAGGTGGGATTCGAACCCACGGTCCCTTGCAGGACACACGATTTCCAGTCGTGCCGATTCGGCCGCTCTCGCACTCCTCCTTGGAGCAATGAGACGCTACTCGGTAGTGGGTCACTTTGATCCCACCAGGACGCTCTGATGCGGTTGCCCGCTGCCGCCTTGACGCTTCATCGGCGATGACTGAGGATCCAGTCGGTGCTCGCCTCCACGCCCATTTTTCGTCTCCGACCTCCCGCCGGCGACGTTTGCTGCCAGTCCCGCCAGATTGCGCGCTGCGTTGACGTCTCGGTCGACGTCGAGACCACACTCACAGCGATAGCGCCGTTCAGCTAGGGCGAGCTTGGCTCTCACATGCCCACAGGACGAACAGCGCTTGCTTGATGGAAAATGTCGGTCCGCTATGACGAGCTTTCCGCCGCGCCAGGCGAGTCTTGTAGGTGATCTGGCGACGGAACTCACCAGGTGCGACGTCGAGGATCGCTCGGTTGAGGCCGGCCTTGGCGCTCCTGCCGTTTCGTGCGTAGCTCCCGTCGCCGTTTTGCACCGCTAGCGGGGATCTCGTCATGCCTACCACGTTCAGGTCTTCGAGCACGACCGCCCGATAGCTTGCAGCGAGGCGACTGGAGAGCTGGTGCAGTGCATCGGCGCGACAAGTTCGAACTCTGCGATGGACTCGGGCGAGACGTCGCTTAGCGTCTCTTCGACGATTCGAGCCGCGCTCTCGACGCGAGAGTTCACGCTGCAAGCGTGCCATCTTTCGCGCGTAGCGGTTAAGGGCTCTCGGGTTCTCCACCACCTTCCCGGTTGACAGCGCGGAGAGAAACTTCACGCCGAGATCGACGCCGACGGCGGCTAAGTCCGATTGTGATCTCCTCCCGGTGCTGCATCGTCACGCGGCCCGCTGAAGGGACCCAGGCCACCGGCACCGCGCGGTGACCGAGCAGGCCGTGGCCGATCTTCCATGCCCCGTTGACCGACGCGCCCACAGCGCGGGCGGTCTCTTGCCATTTCAATCCAGCGCTTCGAAGGCGGAGGACCATCTGCACTTGCTCACGCGTCAGGTACTTCGGCAACAACGATCTCCGTGGCTCATCCCGACTATCGTCGGTGACTCACCGCGGCTGTGCGCGGACCCCTTGAATTCGCCCGCTTAGCCCTGACTCGTAGGCGAACTTGGAGTTCTCGCTCCACCACGGCGCGACTGCGTTCTTGGTCGTATTCCACTCCTGGCGAAGCGAGATCATCGACCAGGGCACCGAAACGGTGTTCGCGAGCGCTTTCGCGTCCTCGTCCGACAACAGCTCGCGAAATGCGGCCTCGCGGATTCGCGACTGCTCGCCGAGGCGATCTTTTACGAGGGCAAGGCGCCAGTTGTAGACAAAGCGCGAGGCTCCGCAGTGCGACGCGAATCGGGATCTGACGGCGTTATTGGGATCCAGTTCGAAGCGGAAGGCCTGATGCACGAGCCCGCGGCGATCCTACGAATGAGGTGTGACGGTCGAATTTGACCCACTACCCGCTACTCTTTCTCACGTGCTCGACGGCGAGCGCAGTGGCCGGGTTCTGCGCAACAGAACCCCGTGAACCGGGTCAGGGTCGGAAGGCAGCAGCTCTCAGCGGATAGCTCTGGGTGCCGCAGGGGACCTGGCTGCTGCGCTCGCCGGCGAGTCACCAACACCAGGCGCGGCGGTCGAAATTGCGACCCGAACCGCTACCTACTGAGACAGGCTGGCCGTAGGCTCCCTACGTGGTCGACGACGCGGTATCAACCGAAGGGGGCTACCAGTCCCTCTATCGCCGGTTCCGACCGCAGCGCTTCGACGAGGTGCTCGGGCAGGACCATGTTGCGCTCGCGCTGCGCAATGCTGTTCGGGACGACCGGATCGGTCACGCGTATCTCTTCTCCGGGCCACGTGGCACCGGAAAGACCTCAACGGCACGCATCCTCGGCAAAGCTTTGAACTGCACCGACCTGATCGAAGGCGAGCCATGCGGCAACTGCGCGTCGTGCCTATCTGTTGCCGCGGGAACTTCGTTCGACGTCCATGAGCTCGACGCAGCATCCAACAACGGTGTTGACGCGATGCGCGACCTTGTTGCCCGAACCGTGCTCGCGACACCCGGGCGTTGGAAGGTCTACATCGTCGACGAGGTACACATGCTCTCGACCGCAGCCTCGAACGCGCTGCTAAAAACGCTCGAGGAGCCACCAGACCACGTCGTGTTCGTGCTCGCGACGACAGATCCGCAGAAAGTGCTCCCAACTATCCGCAGCCGGACGCAGCACTTCGAGTTCCACCTCCTCACCGACGACACGCTCGCGGGAATGCTGGCCGGTGTCGCGGCCCAGGCAGACCTGCAACTTCCCGAGGGCGCGCTCATCCAGGCGGTGCGACGCGGACGTGGCTCCGCGCGCGACGCCCTCTCGGTCCTTGACCAGGTCGCCGCGTCAGGGATGCTCGAAGCCGACACCGATCGTTGGCTGGTCGAGACGCTCCGTGCGCTCGGCGACTACAACCAGTCCGCGGTTCTGCTCGCCGTCGAAGGAGCAGTCCGAACCGGGCGAGACGCCCAGCAGCTGGCACTCGACCTGATCGACCGTCTCCGGGTTGGCTTCCTCTCGCTCGTGAGTGGTCGCGATCTCGACTCGTCACTCGACGTCCAGGCCGACGAGCTCGAACTGCTGCGAGGTCTCGGGACGGCGCGGCTCGTCCGCGCGATGGAGTTGATTGGCACCGCGGTCGTAGCTATGCGCGACTCCCCAGATCCACGCATCACACTCGAAGTCGCATTCCTTCGGCTCTCGCGCCCTGAGGACGAACTCTCGCTCGACGCACTCACCGAGCGGATCGACCGACTCGAGCGACACCTCGAGCAGACACCGATACCCGCACCGGTGGCTCGTCAGTCTCAGCCGCCCCCGCCGGCCGCAGCCAAACCGCCAGAAGTACCTACCGAAGGTGACGAAGTCCCCGCTGCTGCGACGCGCGAGCTCGACGATCAGGGCCAGGAGACTCGCGAGACCTCTCAGGCGGACAACTCGCCCGCCGTCCGACCGGCGCTCGGCGCGTTTCTTCGAGCCAACTCCTCGACGCCGACTACGAGCCCAGCCGAGGCCGCCGTCGAGACCCCGATCGCCGCTCCGACAGTAGAGGAACCGAGCGAACCGAAAAGCGAGACGCTCCAGGTTGGCGCTCCCTCGCTCGAGGCGATTCGCAGCGCCTGGCAGGACTCGATCCTTGGTGGACTCCGATTGAAGGTGCGAGCGATCTTCCAAGCGGGGCGCTTCGTGGAGCTCGACGATGGCATCGCCGTTCTCGCTGTCCCAAACGACGCCCACCTGCTGCATGCCGATCCGCTCCGTCCCGAACTCGAGGCGGCGCTGACCTCGCACTTCGGCACCCCAGTTGGCGTCCGCCTCATATCAGAGACCGCCGGACGAGATCAGACCGATCGATCCGCTTCGTCGAGGAGTCAGCCCGCGGCCTCGTCGCGTTCGACCACACCCGCTTCCCAGGCGCCCGATGACCCCGATGAGGTGGACGGCAGCGACGACGACTTCGCTGATATCTCGTCGCCGATCGATGTCGACGATCGGACGAGCGCCGCGAGCACCGGTATCGACTGGGCCCGCGAACGGGTGCTCAAGGCGTTTCCGGGCGCAGAGGAGGTCTAGATGACGTCACCATTCGAACAGGCAGGGCTCGGCGGCATCTTCGCCGAGATGCAGCGCCTCCAAGAGCAGCTGGCCGAGGCTGAAGCGACCTCTCGAACAATGGAGGTGGAGGGCACCGCCGGTGGCGGCGCGGTACGTATCAAGGTCTCCGGAGAGTTCTCTTTCAACAACGTCGCGATCGATGCTGCGGTCGTCGATATAGCAGACGTCTCGATCCTCGAGGATCTCGTGCTCGCGGCGCTTCGCGATGCAACGAGCAAACTGCTCGAGGTGCGCAAAGCGGCGATGGGTCAAGCCGTTGGCGGCGCACTCTCCGCGATGCTTGGAGGCGAGGGCGCCGAAGGGCTCTTCGGCACGGGGTCGGCGAGCGACGGCGCAGTGATCGAATTGGGCATGCCGGACCTGGGCGAACTGTAGGCAACAAGTAGATGCCACTTTTCGACGGCCCAATCCAAGATCTCGTAGATGAGCTCGGCAGGCTTCCTGGGGTAGGCCCGAAGTCTGCACAACGGATCGCGTTCCACCTGTTGAAGGTCTCGACCGAGGACGCACTCCGCCTTGCCAAAGCCATCATCGAGGTGAAGGAGCGGACCGTCCTTTGCGAGATCTGCTTCAACGTGGCGATGGCGGCGCACTGTTCAATCTGCTCCGATGATCGGCGCGACCTCACCAAGGTCTGTGTCGTCGAGGATCCACGCGACATCGTCGCCGTCGAGCGAACGCGCGAGTTTCGGGGGCGATACCACGTGCTCGGCGGTGCACTCAACCCGATCGAGGGCGTCGGTCCCGAGCAGCTCCGCGTACGCGAGCTCCTCACCCGAATCGATGCCGAGGGCATCACCGAGGTGATTCTTTGCACGAATCCGAACCTCGAGGGCGATACCACCGCGATGTACCTCGCACGCCTGCTCAAGCCGCTCGGTCTCTCGGTGACCAGGATCGCGAGCGGACTGCCCGTTGGTGGCGATCTCGAGTACGCCGACGAGCTCACGCTCGGACGAGCACTCGAGGGTCGTCGAGAGGTGGACGCCTGACTCGACCGCTCCGGTAAAGGACCCGATTCTCATGCGAGATGTGCGGCCCTTCTCTGCAGCTATCTGCCCGAGGAGGCGAATGGACAGCGGTTGTTCTCTCGCAAGTAGCGTTAGGTCATGTCGGACCAGATGGCGCATCGGCTTGAAGATCTGGCGAGCAAGAAGGCCGAGTCGCTCGCCCCCGGCACCAAGCGCGCGATTGACGCGCAGCGCGAACGCGGCAAGCTGACCGCCAGAGAGCGAATCGACTACCTCCTCGACGACAACAGCTTCGAAGAACTCGACCCACTCGTGCGCCATCGCACCGCTGGCGTTGGGCTCGACCACTCCCGTCCCTACACCGACGGGGTGGTTACTGGCTTCGGAACGATCGACGGTCGGCGCGTCTGTGTCTACAGCCAGGACTTCACGGTCTTTGGCGGCTCCCTCGGCGAAGCCCACGCCGAGAAGATCCACAAGATCCAGGACCTCGCATTGAAACTCGGCGTGCCGATCATCGGGCTCTCCGACGGTGGTGGCGCCCGGATCCAAGAGGGCGTGTCGGCGTTGCACGGCTTTGGCGGAATCTTCGTTCGAAATGCCCGCTCGTCAGGTGTCATCCCGCAGATCTCAGTCATCCTTGGTCCGAGCGCCGGGGGCGCGGTGTACTCGCCAGCGCTCACCGACTTCATCTTCATGGTGCAGGGCACGAGCCACATGTTCATCACGGGACCGGACGTCGTTCGCACCGTGACCGGTGAGGAGGTCACCGCCGAGCAGCTCGGCGGCGCGACCACGCATGCGACGCGATCAGGTGTTGCGGCGTTCGTCTTTCCCGACGAGAAGAGCTGCCTCGACGAAGTCCGCTACCTCTTATCCTTCCTGCCGCAGAACAACCTCGAGGAGCCGCCTGCCCTCCCGGTGGTGGATCCCCCGGACCGCTTGATTCCAGAGCTGCGGACACTCGTGCCGTCGCTCCCCAACCAGCCCTACGACGTCAAAGAGCTCATAACCGCCGTCGTCGACGACGGCGACTACCTCGAGTACTTCCCGCACTTCGCGATGAACCTGGTCTGCTGCTTCGCCCGCATCGAGGGCAAGGTCGTCGGAGTCGTCGCGAACCAGCCCCAGATGCTTGCCGGGGTCCTCGACATCGACTCCTCGGAGAAGGGCGCCCGCTTCGTCAGGTCCTGTGACGCGTTCAACATCGCACTCGTGACCTTCGTGGACGTTCCAGGCTTCATGCCAGGAACCGACCAGGAGTACGGCGGGATAATCCGGCACGGTGCGAAGTTGCTCTACGCCTACTGCGAGGCGACGGTGCCCCGCGTCCAGATCATCGTCCGGAAGGCCTACGGCGGCGCCTACCTGGTCATGGACTCAAAGGCGATCGGCACCGACTTCTCGTACTCCTGGCCGTCAGGTGAGCTCGCTGTCATGGGTCCCGACGGTGCCGTCGAGATCGTGCACCGCCGTGAGCTCGCAGAGGCGATGGATCCCGTCGGTCGCCGACGAGAGCTCGTCGCCGCCTACACGGAGCGCTTCTCGAATCCGTACTCGGCAGCTGAACGAGGCTATGTCGACGACGTTATCGACCCTGCCGAAACCCGACGCGTGCTGGCGAAGAGCCTGTCGATGCTGTCGAGCAAGCGAGAGGAGATGCCGCGTCGAAAGCACGGCAACATGCCGCTGTGAGCTCACCAATCGATGTTGTCGAGGTCGGCGTCAATGGAAGGCAGGCCCCTGATCGACTCGAGCTCGCTGCGATTCTCGCCGCGCTCGAATCGACGCGCGCGGCCGACGTCCAGCCCGCGGCCGCACCCCAGCGCGTACCGTCGTGGCGTTTCGCGAACCGGACGTGGGGCAAGCACGCGGCGCTGCTGCGCACGCGGCCGCATCGCCCGAACTCTTTTTGATCCCCAGCTAGCTAGGCGACCGCAGGGGTTGCCGGTTCGTAGTGCGAAGCAGGGAGCACCGCAGGCCACAGTCCACCGAGCGCAGCGCATCCAGCCGCGATGAGGAACGTGAGCGTGATCGAGCGCGTGATCAGCTGGCCGGCGATCGCAGACCCGATCGGGAAACCCGTGAAGTTGAGGTTCATCGACACCGCGAATGCCCTTCCGTACCACTTCGGGTCCGTCGCCCGCTGGCGGAGGGAGAACATCGCCACGGTGAGCGGCCCGTTCACGCAGCCGATCACCGCGATGCAAATCACGACCATTACTTCGCTGTGACGGAACGCGAGTACGACGAATGCCAACGCCGTAACGCCACACGACGTCGCGAGCAGGTTCTTCTCCCTGCCCTCCGTGCCGATCCTGCCGGTCACGAGGCCCGCCACGAAGCCAGCGCCGCCCGAGATCGCAAAGAGGAGGCCGACCGTCGTCGAGCCACCATGGAGGTAGTGCAACACGATTACCGGCAGCGCGATCGAGAGGGCACCACCACCGAAGTTGAACACGGTCATCGTGCCTGCGAGCATCCGAAGCACGTGGTTGCCCCAGACGTATCGAACTGCAGCAACCGCAGAAGAGAGCACTGTCCCGGAGGCGTCGACGACCATCGCGGGCGCCGCGACACGGAGCATGATCAACGTCGCGAGCGCCATCACCGCGCCAGGCATCACGAGCGCCCAGCGGGGACCGAAGAGCGCGACAGAAACTCCCGCGACGGTCGGCCCGAGCACAGTGGCAACGACGAATGAGCACGAGTCGACGGCGTTCGAGCGATCCCAGAGCGATCTCGGAACGATGACGGGGAAGATGGAACGGCCGCCGACCCTGCCGAGCGGAGTCGTGAGCGAGCAGGCCGCGACGATCAAGATGAGCAGGTAGGTGGGCAGCTCGTGCGCAAGTGACAGGGCCGCGATCGCGCAGATGCAAAGCGATTCGAAGCCGAAGTCGCAGACCATCAGGCGGACCTTCGCACCTCGATCGAGCAGCGCGCCGACGATGGGTGATACGAGGATTCCCGGCACCTGGCTCGCGAGAACGACGAAGCCGGAGAGCTGGGCCGAGTGATGCGTCTCGAGGACGAACAGCACGATCGTCACGGAGAACATCTGCGTCGCGATGCGCGAGCAGAGCGTCGAGAAAACGAGTGGCGTCAGGCTGTGAACTTGGAAGAGGCCACGGTAACTGTCCGCGACAAGAGCGTCGCCATGTCGTGAAGTCGTTGAGATAAGGCGAAATCCTACCGGGAGGAGTGCTCGCTCCTACTGGGAGGAGAGTAGCGATTCGAGGGGTCTGGCCTAGATATCGAGGACGAGCAGGTCGCCTTCGCCTCGGCTGACACAGACCATCATCGCGTCGCCACGCTCACACTCTTGTAGCGACAACACGCGGTCCCGGTGGTCGATCTTTCCGGACAGCACCTTTGCCTCACAGACGCCGCACGAGCCCGACCCGCACGACGATGGATACGTCGGGACCACATCACGGATGACCGAGAGCAGGCTTCGAGTCGATGGAACCTCGATCACCACGCCCTGGCGCTCGAGGCGAACCGAGAACGGCGATCCGAATTCATTAAATGATGGCGGCACCCGAGTCGGATGGAACCGCTCGACATGCAGCGACGAGGTGCCGATCCGCCAACTCGAAGACTCTGCGGCGGCGATCATCCCTAGCGGGCCACAGCAGTACACAACCGTGCCGGACTGAAGGTCGCGAAAGCGGGCGGCGATGTCGGGACGACCTACCTCGGACTCGATCAGAACTTCGGTTCGATCCGCGCCATAGGCCAGAAGAACGTCGACGAAGGCCATCGACTCGACGGTCCGGCCGGCGTAAACGCACGTCCAGGGTGCTTGGCGCTCGGCCAGCGCGGCGATCATCGGCAGCAAAGGGGCGATGCCGATCCCACCGGCGAGAAACAGATAGGCGGGCGCATCGACAAGCTCGAAGTGATTTCTCGGCCCGAACAAGCCAAGGCGTGAGCCCTCGACCACCGACTCGTGCAACTCATCGGAGCCGCCTTTGGACACCTGCTCTCGAAGCACCGCAACGCGATAGCTCGAAAGGTCCGCTGGATCCGAGCAAAGAGAGTACGAGCGCACCCGCCTCGAGGGCAGCACAAGATCGATGTGCGCCCCAGGCTGCCAAGTGGGCAGCGAGTTCCCGTCGAGTGCTGCAAGCTCGAACTCGATGATTTCGGAAGCGACTCGGCGAGCAGAAGTCACCACCACGGAGGCGGCAGGCTCGCCGATTAGGAACTCCTCATCGACCTCCTCGGAAAGGTCGTCGGCCGACGAAGCGTCGGCGGCTGCACTGCTCACGTGTCGGGTTGAAGCGCCTCGTCATCGCCTCGCACGTACTGCACTACTCGGTCCCGCCCGGCAACGACCTGCTCCACGATCGTCTCGACGTCTCGATCTACGAGCGCCCCAAGGATTCGGGCGTGCCCGTCGCGGAGCCGATCACAGTTCGGGTCGTTGATGAGAATCCCTGCAAACGCAGCGGTGCGGTACGGATCGGCGATCGACCAGAGCCTCTTCACCTCCCCGATCATGAACGAGAGCGAGGAGAGGTCATAGATCGAAAAGTAGAACTGCTGTTCTTGGGTGAGCGCCTCCGCGAGGTCGCCGCGCTGCATTGCCTTGATGCAGCGCTCATCGGCCTGCCGGAGCACCGCTAGCTCGGCCGCATCTGGCCAGCGGATGGAGCGCAGTATCTCCGGCTCGAGAAACCGACGCATCCGATAGATCTGTTCCATCTCCGAGGCCTGCATCTCCGTCACGAAATAGCCACGATGTGGGTCGTGAACAAGGAGGTGTTCGGCGGCGAGCATCTTGAGAGCCTCGCGGACGGGGACTCTGCTCACGCCGAGCCGCTCGGCCCAGTCCTCTTGACGGACATGTTCTCCAGGGAGCAACTCGCCTCGAAGCAGCATCCGACGCATCGCGGCGGCGACGCGCTCGGCACTGTTGGCGCGCACGTGCTGGGCGAGTCTCGGCTCAGCCATCAACCCCGTCACGGCACCTCACTCTCCTGAGCGTCACTGGAAACTCTCCGCCGCCATCACCCCAGGATAGGGCCGCGTACGTTGTCGCGCCTTCAAGCCGCTAGTTCCATCTCACGAGCAACAGAGCCAACAACCTCGGAGTCGAATCGGCTGCAACGTCACTTGGTGGACAACGTCGAGTCGCGGCCGACGATACGGGGAAACACGCCGACCAAAAGCAGGCCGAACCCGATACCGCCGATCATCTGGCCGAAGTAGAGCAGGTGAACAATCTTCAGGATCGAAAGAAGGCCGGCGAGGGACCCTGCGACCTCGATCGAGAAGAACAGCACCGTCTGACGGCTCCAGCCGCTGATCAAGAGCCAGATCGAATACACGAACTCATAGGCGAACAGAGCAATGCCGAGGTCATCGTGGATCTCGGAGTACAAGAGATTGATGTGTCGAGGGTACGTGCTGGCGAGTACGAGGAGATCCAGCACCCCAATTCCGACCAGGGCGCGGCCGTACCAGGTCCGATCTGGACGCACCCTCGCGAGCCCGACTGCTGCGAGGCACAAAAAGAGTGTGCAGAGCGAGAAGCTGAGCGTATATGGCACTACCGTCGTCAGCCGATTTCCGAAGTTGCTCACACCGCCGTCAGACGAGACGACGCTCGGCGCGATGACCGAACAAAGCACTAGCAACATAGAGAGCGCGATTTGGCTAATCCAGAGGCAGCTCGTGACCGTGCCCATCGAGGCCACCTTGTTGAAGAGAGTCATTCGTGCTCGCCCACAATCCGGCTCTACGCGACGAGGCGTGGGTGACGGCCTCTGATTCTCGCAGTTGGACGAGTGTCCCATTCGACGCCTGAGTGGAGCAACAACCGCAGCCGATA
>DATCDR010000202.1:0-10473 GCA_036510575.1 Acidimicrobiales bacterium
ACGAGGATCGGCGCTATATCGGGCGTGTACTCGAGGGCACTGTTGAGGATCAAGGCGATGTCAGCAGCTTCGGGTGGCAACTTCTCGCGCGGCACGTAGCGACTCTTCGGCAACTGAAACCCAAGCATCGGGTCATGTAGAACCTTGCCCGTGCGCCGAGCCCACTTGAACGCTCCTGAAAGGAGAGCCTTGGCGTAGTTCATCGATCCGGAACTCTGGCCAGCCGTTCGCATGCGAACGAAGCACCTGTCGATGTCCTCAGCGTTGACGCGTCTAGCAGCCTTGCCTCCTATAACCGGGGAAACCCATAGCTTGGCGACGCTGGCGTACCGTCTCCGGGTCCGTAGTTCGCGACCCTGATCTTCGAGGTGCACGAGATAGTGAATCAGCAGGTCATCCAGAGTCCACAGCGTGGCATCACGATCCTGGGGAGTTGCGCGTTGCAACTGCTCGACCATCGTCGATCGGGTGGATTCGATGTCTTGTCGATTCCCGCGCACCCGACGGTGGACTCTCACGCCATTCAGCTGTACCTGAACCCGAGTGCTCGTCGTCTTTCCCTTGCCTGAAGGGATTATCGCCTTTGGGAGGTTCACCCGCAAGTGTTCAACCCGGACACATAACGGCTCCTCCGGACACGGCACCACAGTGGCTCCCGCACCGACGGGTCCATTGGCAAGTTCCCAGGCACGTCGATGAGCAGTCATCTGCTTCCCAGCTACCTTTAGCCTCCCGGTGCCACGCGAAGGATTATGGCTCCCAAGCCAGATGTGGTGGTCACCGGTGCGATCGACGTGCGATTCGAACCGTTCCGCAGCACCTAACGCGTTCATGGCTCCAAGTGTATCGATAGGTGTATCGGTTGGTGTATCGCGCCAGTGCTGCTGCGCCTGACGCCGATACACCGCATGGATTAATCCATTTCTATCCCATCCAGCTGGTACTACATGGAGCCCGAGGTGAGGATTGAACTCACGACCTACGCATTACGAGTGCGTTGCTCTACCACTGAGCTACCCGGGCGAAGGGCCGGTCAACATCGCGGTCGACAACCGCGCCATGTACCAGCCCTCGTCTTACGGAGTGCATCGTAGAGTGGAATTTCGCTCGCTAGGGACGAGAGAAGTCGAACGACGAAGTCCCCATCCCAAGTGGATGATGGCCGAAACGCCTCACCGGCTGGACAGAGAGGAACCCGAAGCGCGCGAGCCCGAGAGGGGAGTTGAACCCCTGACCTGCGCATCCTCGCGCTCCAGGTGGCGAAGAGAGATCACGGCGGGGATCATTGGTAGCCACAGGTTGAACACCCTGTAGGCAATGACAGCCAGGATGGACGCTGCCAGCGGGAAACCAACCCAGTTGAGCGCGAACGGCATAAGGCCCTCGACGACGCCAGCGCCGGCGAGAGGCAGTGCGCGCCGGGCCAGCGCGTACCCCGTTGCGTAGCCGACGATGATGACGGCGATAGCGCCCCTCCTGTGGCCGAAGACATCTATGCAGAGGCCCAGAGCGGCAATTTCGCCTGCCCAGTAGATGATCATCCCGATGACGGCGGTCGGCGCCCGGTGCCAGGATTTAAGGAGAGCAATGAGGCCGACGATGGCGTCCAAGTTCTTGCAAAGCGGCGACCACCAGGTCTTCGGGCGCCCGGCCCGGCGGTACTTGACCAGCAACCACACTGCGATGGTCGTTCCTAGCGGCACTCCGATGATCCATGACGGCACAAGGCCGGACTGGGCCGTAAGGCCCCGTACCTGCATGTAGATAGCGGCCAGCAGGGTCGCCGGGGCGAGCACGGCGTATTCGAGTAGGCCGAGCACCCGGACCCGCTCCTCGGCAGTGGGGTGATCCATTCCGCGCTTAGTGAGCTCGCGCACGTCGATGGCGTAACCACCCCGGGGACTGACCGGACCGAAGCCGGATATCACTAGCCGTAGCGCGTCGCGGAGGCCGAGATCGCACTCTTCGGAGTTGGCGACTTCCCGGTAGGCAAGGGCGTAGCCGAGATAACTGACGGCCACCGCCACGGGTATATACAGCGAGAAGGTCCAGTCGGCGTTCTCCAGAACGCGCCACAGCGCATGCCACCCGACATCGACGGTGATGGCCACCAGGGCGCCTACGGACAGGATCGCCCCGACCGACAACAACACCGTAAGGAAGCCCGTCCCCGGCTCTTTGTCCTCGGAACGAAAGTACTGGCCCAGCGCCTTCTTGACAGGATTGTCGTCGCTCGCGAAACGTTGGTGCTCCTGCATGGCCCGCTCGGTTCTGTCCCCGAAAAAGGGGGACCCTTCCTATCCCTCGATCTAGCGAGAGCGCCAAGGCCGGGTCCGGGGCCAGTGCCAGTCAGCTTAGGAGTCTCACCGGGGGCGGCTCTCCCGAAAGGCGGTGGGGTCGGTGGACGAAAACGCGTAGCCCCTAGCGTCATCGGTTCCAGCGGCGTTTCGGCGATTCGCAATAGGACGAAACTTCCTAGTTGCGCTGACCTCGGGCCAGGACGTTCTTGAGCAGTCGCCCGGGGCAAGAGACAGGAGAGCGCTGACACTCTTCCGCGACCGACGAACTCTGCGTCTTTACTTTTAGGCGCTCCCACGCAAGGAGCCTGCAACGGCACGGCCGCTTTGGTAGCCGCCGAGGCTTCTCACGGTGTCCTGATTGCTCTCGTTCGCCGACAAATGATCGGTCCAGCCTGCTTGCCGATCTGAGGGAAGATTGCGGCATGTTTCGCGTCGGTCGAAGGGACCCCGACCCAAACGACCGGACGACGGGACCGGCGTCACCGAGACATCGGGCCGCAATGCTCCTCTCGTCGCTCGTCGGCTACCAGAGGTCCTCGGGAGTTCCCGACCTGATCGCCGCCATTACGCTGCTCGTAATCGCAGTACCGGAGCAGCTCGCGACCTCACGCCTGGCCGGCATGCCGCCAATCACGGGCTTTTATGCCTTTATCGCGGGATCCGTGCTGTTCGCGCTCCTCGGTTCGAATCCACAGATGTCGGTAGGCGCTGACTCCACCATCGCCCCGCTGTTCGCTGTCGGAATCGCGCACCTCGCGCCTGCCGACTCGTCCAACTACATCGCGCTCATCGGACTCCTCGCGGTGAGCGTCGGCGTCATCGTGATGCTCGTCGGACTCCTCCGATTCGGGTGGATCGCGGAATTCCTCTCGGCTCCGATCATCACTGGTTTCATGGCAGGCGTCGCGATCATCATCGTCGTTCACCAACTCGCGGATCTCTTCGGCATCCCCTCGGTGAGCGGCTCGAACATCCACCGTGTCGTCACCGTGATCCGGCACTTGTCGGACGCGAACGGCTGGACGCTCGGGATCGGCGTCGTGGTCTTCGCGATCGTGGTCGCCGCGCAGCGAATCAGTAGCAAGCTCCCCGGCGCCCTCGTCGGGCTGGTCGGATCGACCGTGCTCGTCTCGGCGCTCGCGCTCAAATCGCATGGCGTCGCCGTGCTCGGAGCCGTCGCACACGGCGCGCCGCGCTTTGGACTTCACGGTCTGTCATGGTCGGCCTTCGGCAGCGTTCTACCGATTGCCGCCGTCGTCGCACTCGTCGTAGTCAGCCAGACCGCCGCCACCTCCCGGGCATTCGCTGACGGGGGCCACTACGACGTCGACGTCGGCCGCGACTTCATCGGCGTCGGTGCCGGAAGCGTGATGGCGGGCGTCGTTGGGGCATTCCCGGTCAACGCGAGTCCGGCCCGTACGGCGGCGGTCGCGTCAGCTGGCGGCAAGTCACAAGCGGTTAGCCTCGCCGCGGCAGTGGGACTCGTCGTTTTAATCCCGGAAGCCGGACTCCTCAAGGACGTGCCGCTCGCAACATTGTCGGCCGTCTTGATCTACATCGCCACCCGGATCTTCCATGGACGAGATCTCGTCGCTATCGCCAAGTTCGACCTACTCGAATTCGGTCTGGCGCTCACAACGCTGCTCATCGTCGCGCTCGTCGGTGTCGAACAAGGAATCGGCGTTGCGGTTGCCCTGGCCGTGGTCGATCGTACGCGCCTGAACGCCCGACCACGTCTTCGCCGGATGGGAAAACTCGCCGGGACCACCAGCTGGGTCCCTGTCGAGACCGACGCGGACGCGCAGGAGAACCCCGAGGTTCTCGTACTGCTATTCGCCACGTCGATCTGGTACGCAAACGCGGTGCACTTCCACGAGGAGCTGCGACAGGCACTCGCTAACGTCAAGCCTGCCCCACACCTGCTGGTACTCGACGCCGCTGGCATGAACGACGTGGACTTCACCGGGGTCCGAATACTCCGCGAGGTCCTCTGTGAACTCGAGGCTCAGAAGATCGCATTTGCCATGGCACGGGTTGGCAATCACGTACGTGCCTCGTTGTCGCGAGGTGGCCTCGACGACAAGATCAGCGACGCCCACATCTATCCGTCGGCGGATGCGGCAGTGAGCGCGTTCGGGGCGCGACAAGCAACGTAGGAGTGAAGAAGGGCCGATCGCTAGCTACGGCGCTCGACGTCGTCGCAGGGTCATCATGCCTCCTGCGGCCAGCATCGCGAGAAGCGCAACAAGTGCCACGGCAATGCCGAGTTCGAAGCGGGCCGGAAGGTACTTCAGCGTAATCACGTGGTGCCCCGCCGGAACTCGAGCCTCGAACATCACGTCGTCGAGGCTCTTCAAGGCAAGCGGACGCCCGTCGATACTCGCCACGAAACCAGGCTCTGCGGTGATGCGAAGTGCCAGTGTCCCGCTCGAAGAGCCGGCGGTCTCGAGCTTCCAGGCACCGTCGTCGTTGCTTGTCGCCGCCAGCACCTGGTCGCCGCTTCCTGAGATGAACGAGAAGGTCTCCGAGTCCGGAACACGAGAGAGTGTCTCACCGGCGATAACCGCGACGGTCGTCATCCCGGGCGGCACCGAGATTCCCGACTTCGTGAGCACGAACCCGATGCCGTAGCGCTGCGCGAGTGCGACAGAGTTGATGTCGGGAACGAACAGCCCCACGCCGAACTTGTTCGGAGCGGCCTTTTGAATCGGCCAGGACGCGAAGTAGGCGGATGGCACCATCGGGTCGTGTACCCCGAAGATCCGAATCGAGTACCCGATGTTGACATTCGGATAGAAGCCGACGTCGGTGAAGTCCCGAACGTTGGTAACGTTCCCGCCGTTCAATCCGACGAGAGCGTCGCCAACGGCTCCCTTTAGCTGCGCAATCGCCGGAGTCGTCGCAAAGAACGGCTTGCTGTACGACGCGATCCCGACACCAGCGAAGAAGAGAAATGCAGCTTCGGTGACGGCCAGACCGAAGACGGCAACTGCGTAACCGCGGGAGCGGGACATCGCCCGCCCCGCGATCCAGAGGTAGCCGGCGGCGCCGAGGCAGAGGAGCACACAGACCGTCGGCCACGCGAGTGCACCAACACGCATATGCCGAACTGCGGGTTTCAGGGCTGAATCAACGTCTAGGTATCCGACAACGGCTGCAACACCGAGCGATCCGAGCATGAACCATCGGCGCGTCAACTGCACGCGAGTCGGGTGCAGCAGCTGTTCAGCTCCGAGCGCCGCGAGCATCGCCACCAAGAAAGCGGTGACGATGCGCATCCGCTCGAATCGGATGAGCTTCAGCTCCGGGATCGAATTCACCAAGCTCTGCAGCGGATGAAATCCGTACGGCTGGTACGTGATCGCGATCGAGAAGACCAATGCGACCGCCAGCCCGAAGACGACCGGTCGGCGCCAGGAGGTGCCGATACCTACGACGGCGAGTACCACCGCGATCGCGCCGACGTAGGTGACCGCCTCGTAGTACTTGAACTGCGGGAGTTGATAGAGGTGGTTCGGGCCGTCGGGCAGGTTGTAGTAACCCTGCGACAAAAAAAGCGCCATGGCTCGCGTAGGGAGCCCGACGTAGGAGCCCTCCGAGGTGCGGTGTGACCTCGAGATCACCTGGAGACCGGGAAACCAGAGAGGCGCTGCCAACATCCCACCAAGAAGTGCGCCCGACGACGCCCGAAACAGGCCAGGTGTTGGGATCGACCGACGCTGGATCTTGACGAGCAGCACCGCCACTGCGACCAGACAGCCAATGGCGAGAACGAGCATCACGTTCGCCTCGGGGAAGCCCCCGTAGATGGAGTACGCCACAGCGACGGCGAGGCCGACCACATGGCGGTACTTCCCATTGGGGCGCACGCAACACAGGCCGAATGCGCAGATCCAGCCACTCCATGCGAGCACATCGGTGAGCGGCCACGTCAACCACGACGAGAACGCGCCGGCGAACATAAACGTCACCCCAGCGAGGGTCGCGCTGAGGGGACGACAGCCGAGGACTCGGGCGAAGTAGTAGGCACCAGTCGATGCGAGGAGGAGTTTGACGAAGACGACGACGAGGAACGCGAACCGGACCGGAACCAGGTAGCTCACGAGATCCGGCAGACTGAGCACGCTTGACTCGAAGTTCAAGAACTGCGGCATGCCAAGAGCCGAGAACTGGTTCCAGAGCGGAAAGTGCCCGGAGTGGATCATCCGCCAGCTGAGATCGTTCCAGGCGACCATCTGCGACACCGCATCGCCGTTCGTGACTGAGTGGATCACGCCGTAGACACCGCTGCCGAGTGGCGTCAGCGAAGTGTCAAAGTCGAATCCGCCGAAACTCTGGCCGTCCTTTATCGCCGGAGAGAGAAACGCCAGCGCGAGCGCGACGAGTGTGCTTACCCCAGCTACGTCTCCGCGCCGCGAGCCGACGACCCTCCGCAGACCGGCTACACGGTGCTGAGCAGGCATAGCTACGCACAGTACCGGCCCGCGAGCCGCGAAGCGGGACCCCTCGAGCCCACGAAGAGCAGCACACCGGGGGCAACACACCAAAGTCGCTAATGGCGCAGTCGCTAACATCGCGGGGTGAGCATCGACAACGCTGACGTCGTCGTCGCTGTGAAAAGATGATCTTCGCGGCAATGCGGGCCGTCACTGCCGGTCTGGTGATGTTCCCAATAGGAGTTCTCGTTCTCGGCTCGATTGCGTTTCGTACCGCGGGCCTTCCGACAGCCGCCGCAGCCCTCGTGCTCGTCGCGATTACCGGCTCCACGCTCGGCCTGACACTCGGGACGCTGGTGCCACCCCAGCGCATCAACATCACGTTCGCACTCGTGATGACACCGCTCCTGTTCACCGGCTGTAGCCAGTACCCATGGCCGAGCCTGGCGCGGCTGCGCTGGTTCCAAGTCATAACGCGACGCTGGATCCGATGACCTACGTCAGCAAGGCGATGCGGGGGTCACTGGTCCCGGTCGTCGCGCACCTGAATACGACTGTCTGCTTCATAGCGATCTTCGCCGCTATCGGTATCTTCGGCACCATCGGAATCCGCGGCTTCCTCCGACGAGCGGTCGATTGAGCGCATCGCCATGGACCCCCTGCTCATCCTCTGGGACATCGACGGCACCTTGATCCGAGGCGGCGAGGTCGCGGCCGCGGTCTTCGAGCTTGCACTCGCCAGCGTCACCGGCCAAATGCCGCGCGAGCGAGTGAGGATGAGTGGAAAGACGGACCCGCAGATCATCGCTGAGTACCTCGAGATGATGGGAGTCCACGATCTAGATGTGCTTTCGGCGGTGCTCGAACTCGCCGAGCAAGAGCTCGCCGCCGCGGAAGTACTCCTCTCCGAGCAGGGCTCAATCTGTGCCGGGGTCTCCGAGCTTCTCGAGCGGCTCTCCACCTATGAGGAGGTGACCCAGACCCTCCTTACGGGAAACATTGCGGCGAACGCGCTGGTCAAGCTCCGCGCATTTGGTCTCGACAAATTCATCGACTTCGACATCGGCGCCTACGGCAGTGACCACGCCGAGCGGACGAGCCTGGTGCCGATCGCACTCGAGCGTGCAAAGCGCCTCCGGTCCCTGCGCATCGATCGGGATCGGACATGGGTCATCGGCGACACCCCAAACGATGCCGCGTGCGCGTTCGCAGGCGGTGTTCGCTGCCTCCTCGTCGCGACGGGGACCTACAGCCTCGACGAGCTGCGACTCCAACCTGCCGACGCGATCCTCGCCGATCTGTCCGACATCGCCCACGTGATGAGCGTGATCGGCGCGGCGTAGCTCCCTACGCGGAGAGCCACGCCGGGACGAAGTGCCACGCACGCTTCAGCTCTGCGCGCAATCGGTCCGTGTCGGGCTCAGCCCGCTCGAGGAGGGTCCAAAATCGCGGCGAGTGGTTGAGCTGGCGCCGATGACAAAGCTCATGGAGCAGCACGTAATCGACGAGCTCGGCCGGCAAGAAAACTAGGTAGTAGTTGAGACTGATCGTCCCTTTCGCGGAACAACTGCCCCAGCGCGTCTGCTGAGCGCGGATCGCGACCTTCGGCACGGAGACGCCGAGCTCCTCGGCACGCGCGAGAAGACGTGGCTCAAGGACCGAGCGCGCGCGCCGCGAGAGGTATCGCTTCATGGCCGATCGTTGGGCCTCCTCGTCAAAGCCCTCCGCGGTCACGATTAACCGACCAGAGCGCTCGAGTGCACGAGACGAGCCCACGGCGTCTTGGTAGTCGATCGGCACGAGCTCGCCGGTGAGACGAAGCGCGAGACCATCTGGTCTTACGACCGAGGGAGTCTCGGTCACGAGAGCGCTCTCGGCGGCAAAACGTTCGCGCACCTGCTCTATCCACGAGCGATGCTCCTCGACGAGCCGCGGCACGCGCGATCGTGCGAAACGCTCAGGGATCACGACGGTGAGCTGGCCGGAGTACGCGACGCTTAGCCGTGCGTGACGGGCACGTCGGCTGACTCGAATCTGGTATTCCGGCGGCTGCGAGATGATTGCCAAGGTCTATATGAGGTTCGCTACCTAAAGAGCCCGACTCGATCACAACTCGCCTTGAGCTGTGTGCGAGAAGCACGACGGTCTCGTGCTGCCCGATGCGTCAACACTACGACCGCTTCCCACACGATGCCTAGCGACCGCGTCGATCGCCGCTTTCGCGTGCCGCGCCGGCACCACCGCATCCGCATACGAAGCCGGCTGCATACCTTCCCCCTACGGTGACTACTCCTGCGGCGTCGCTGCTACGAAGCCACGAACACCCTCGAGGTAGCCGTACGTTGCTCGCTGTTGGATCCATCGAGAAACCGGACCGCCCAACCTCGCGAGCAGATCGCGTGGACGCGAAAAAGCTGCCACCTCGAATCGAACCACGTCGTCTGGACCCCGACGCACGACGAAGGACTCCTCGCCGCGCTCGGGGTGGCCCGGCAGTGTGCCATACGCGTATCCGAAACTGTCCTGCTCCGCGATCGTCGCGACGATTCGACACGGAGCAAGAACAGCTAGCGGTCCAAGCGGTATCTCAGCTACGACAACCACACCTACCTCAAGTGGGGCTCGCTCTGGCGCGACAGCGATGTGGAGGTACGCATGACCTGCCCACTCTCGAAGCGCATCGCATCCCCGGGCAAAGGCCCGCTCTCCAACGCCGAGCTCGACGGCTTCGCGAGTGTGGTGGTACCCCTCGGGTAGATGACTTCCCAAGGACGCGCCAACCTCGAGGTACGTGAGCTCCTGCTCCAAGGCGCCTCGTCGCAGTCGGTCAACGGTCGCATGGTTAAAGAACCGGAGTCTGACGGGCATAGTGCAGTCTCTCAACTGAGCGCCGAGGGCCTGCCGCAAAACGCCGAGCGCAAGAAGCGAGGTGCCTGCTGCAACACTTGGACCGTGGAGGAGTCGAAGCCGATCGTGATCACGGACTACAACCCTGACTGGCCGACCTGGTTTGCCCAGGTACATGAGTACGTCTGGCCAGCAGTTGACGGCCTAGCGCTACGAATCGAGCACGTCGGGTCAACTGCTGTCGTCGGCCTTGCCGCCAAACCGATCATCGACGTGGACATTGTCGTCGCCCATGGCGACCTCATCGAAGCGACGATCGAGCGCGTGACCGCGATCGGCTACGAGTGGGGCGGCGATCTCGGGCTGCCGGGTCGTGAGGCATTCAGCGCGGTGTCGGAAAACCGGCTCCCCGAACATCACCTCTACCTCGTGGTCGCAAACAACCGACCTCACGAAGATCACTGGTTGCTTCGAGACCTCCTGAACGAAGATGCGGGGGCCAGGGCTCGATACGCGGCGGTAAAGCGGGAGAACGCGAGGGTTTCCGCTGGTGACCTGACGGTCTATACCGCCCGCAAGGCCGCGTTCGTTGCGGAGCTCCTACGCTCCGCTCGACAACAACGCGGGCTTGCAGAGGTGACGTACTGGATCCCGACTTCGGCCGAACTACTTCCGCCGACACCTTGCGGCGAGGGACTCGACCGGCAGGGCACCCGCTGACGGCTCGGCGCAGAATCGTCAGATAGACGGCGACCCGGTTATCTGGGATGGGGCTCGCGAGACGAGCTGTCCGTGGCGTACGTCGGACGAAATCGTCGGACGTGGCGCGAATCCGTTCTGAGGTTGCCCAGTAAAAGTAGACACGGTGGTTATGCAGCGACAGCGGTGTG